>CALVTV010000124.1 GCA_944363005.1 uncultured Clostridia bacterium
CAGATGCACCACGTCAAAGCCCATGTCGCCCGGACGCACCACGCCCATGATGGCGTTGAGGTTCGCGCCGTCGTAATAGCACAGGCCGCCCGCCTCGTGGACGATTTGCGTGATTTCCAGGATGTTCGGGTCAAACAGGCCCACCGTGTTCGGATTGGTCAGCATCAGACCCGCCGTATCCGGCCCGACAGCCGCACGCAGCGCCTCCAGGTCGACGCATCCATCCGGTGCGGAGGGGATGTTCACCACCTGATATCCCGCCATGGCCGCGCTCGCCGGGTTGGTTCCGTGGGCCGAATCCGGCACGATGATCTTCGTGCGTGCCGCATCGCCGCGATCCTCGTGATACGCCTTGATGAGCAGAAGGCCCGTGAACTCGCCGTGCGCGCCCGCCGCCGGCTGGAACGTCATCGCGTCCATGCCCGTGATTTCGCAAAGCAGCGTCTCACTCAGGGAAAGCACCTCTTGGCAGCCCTCAGCCGTCTTCGCCGGTTGCAGCGGATGCACGCCCGCAAAGCCCGGCAGGGCCGCGATCTCCTCATTGATCCGGGGATTGTACTTCATGGTGCACGACCCCAGCGGATAGAACCCGCTGCAAACGCCGTGCGCCCGGCGCGCCAACGCCGCATAGTGCCGGTCGATGTCGCATTCGGCCATCTGCGGCAGATGGGGCTGCGTCTGGCGGCGCATGGACTCGGGCAGCTGCGTGCCTGGCACGTCGGAGGGCGGCAATATCGACAAACCGCGTCCTTCCCTGCTCTTTTCAAAGATCAGCTTCATGCCAACACCTCCCGAACGATGGCGACCACCCGGTCAAGCTTCGCCTTGTTCACCTTTTCCGTTGCGCACCAGAGGATGCCCTCTTCGACCGGCAGTCCGCCCAGAATCCCCTGGGCTTCCAGCGCGGAGAGCAGCTTTTCGGCGGGCACCGGGCAGCGCGTCACGAATTCATGGAAGAACGGCGCATCACCCACGCGCGCAAGCCCTGCCGCTTCCAATTCGCGTTGCAGATAGTGCGCATTGTCCATGCAGCGCTGCGCGACTTCGCGCAAGCCCTGCGGGCCCATCGCCGTCAGATACGCGCCCGCCGTCAGCGCGCAAAGCGCCTGGTTGGAACAGATGTTGCTGCTCGCCTTCTCCCGGCGGATGTGCTGTTCGCGCGCCTGGAGCGTCAAAACAAAGGCGCGGTTGCCGCGATTGTCCACCGTCTCTCCGACAATGCGCCCGGGAAGTTTGCGCATCATCGCCTGCCGGGTCGCCATGATGCCCAGATACGGCCCGCCATAGCTCAGCGGCAAGCCCAGCGGCTGTCCCTCTGCCACGGCGATATCCGCGCCCAGCTCGCCCGGCGACTTCATCAGCGCCAGCGCAATCGGGTTGCAGGAGAGCACCGCCTTTGCCCCCGCCGCATGCGCAGCCTCGATGACTTCTTGCGCCGGTTCGAGCGCGCCCAGGAAGTTCGGCGTCTGCACGATGACGCACGCCGTCTGCTCCGTGAGCATCGCGCGCAAGGCGTCCACGTCCGTGACCCCATCCTTCTGCGGGATGACCTCCACCGGCGTACCCGCCGCCCAGGCGTAGGTCTTGACCGTCGCGAGGGTATCCGGATGCACCGTCGCGCTGATGAGCGTCACCGTGCGCTTGCGCTCCCGGCACATGGCCGCCGCTTCCGCCGCCGCGCTCGCCCCGTCGTACACCGACGCGTTGCTCACGTCCATGCCCGTCAGTTCGCACATCATCGTCTGGTACTCGAAGATGGATTGCAGCACGCCCTGGCTGATCTCCGCCTGATACGGCGTATACGCGGTGACAAACTCCTCCCGAGCCGTCACGGCCTTCACGATGGACGGGATGTAATGGTCATACGCGCCCGCGCCGCGCAGAATCACCGGAAACACGCGGTTCTTCGCCGCCATTTCCTCCATCCGCGCGCGCAGATCCATCTCCCCCATGCCCTGCGGCAGATTCAGCGGCGCGTTCCGGTAAACGCTCTGCGGAACGTCCGCGTACAGCTCACGCATCGAAGAGACGCCCACCGCGCGCAGCATGTCCTCCCGCTCCTGGCGGGTATGCGGCACATACCTGCCCATCTTAGCCCTCCTCTCTGACGATCTGCTCATACGCCTGCGCCGTGAGCAGATCCTGAGGCTCCTCCTCCACCTGTACGCGGATCATCCACGCCTCGTAAGGCGCTTCGTTGATCTTCTGCGGCGCGTCAAGCAATTCTTCATTGACGGCCGTCACGCTGCCGGTCACCGGGCTGTACACGTCGCTGACCGCCTTCACGGACTCCACATCGGCAAAGGTCTCGCCCGCCGTCACGCCATCGCCCTCCTGCGGGAGGTTGACAAAGACGATGTCGCCCAGCTCCGACTGCGCGTAGTCCGTCAGGCCGATTTCCACCACGCCGTCCTCCAGCGTGCGCACCCACTCGTGGGACTTGGTGTAACGAAGTTCAGCAGGAATATTCATGATTGACCCTCCTTGTTCATCTCTTTGGCGTTTCACGCCTTTTTCCGTTTATAAAAGGGAAGCGGCACAATTTCCGCGGCAATCCGCCTTCCCCGAACGTCCACCTCGACCGCCGTGCCCGGGCAAACGGGCTCTACCAGCGCCATGGCCACCGCATGCCCCAGATACGGGCAATGCGTGCCGGAGGTCGTCTCCCCAATCTTGCGCCCATCCAGATAGACGGCGCAGTGCTCACGCGCAATGCCGCGCCCCGTCATCCGGATGCCCACGCGCATGATGCCCGGTTCGCCCATCGCCAGCAGGGCGTCCCGGCCGATAAACGGCTTGTTCAGCTTGACGAACACGCCCAGACCCGTCTGAAGCGGGGTCACCGTGTCGTTCATCTCATGGCCATACAGCGGCATCGCCGCCTCCAGGCGCAGGGTGTCGCGCGCGCCAAGCCCGCAGGGAATCAGGCCATCCGGCGCGCCCGCCTCCAGCAGCGCATCCCACAGCCGCGGCGCATCCGCATTCGCGCAATACAGCTCGAACCCGTCCTCACCGGTATAACCCGTGCGGGAAATCAGGCAATCGATGCCCGCCACCTGCGCGCGCGGCACAAAGCTGTAATACTTCTTCGGAATATTCGCCGCATCGGTCAGCCGCGCAAGAATCGCTTCCGCCCGCGGGCCCTGCAAGGCCAGCTGCGCGACATCGTCTGAAATGTCCGTCATCATCACATCGCCCGTCAGGTGCGCACGCATCCAGGCGACGTCCTTCTCCCGGTTCGCCGCGTTGACCACGGCGAGGTAGCACGCCTCCGAGAACTTGTAGACAATCAGATCATCGACCACACCGCCCGCTTCGTTGCACATCGGGCTGTAGCGCACGCGGCCGTTTTCCATGCCGCTCATATCGTTGGTCAACAGGTTTTGCAGGTTGGCCAGCGCGTCCGGCCCCTTGAAAACGACTTCGCCCATATGCGACACGTCAAACAGCCCGCAGGCCGCGCGCACCGCCATGTGCTCGGCAATCACGCCGCTCCCATACTGCACCGGCAGCAGATATCCCGCAAACGGCACGATTTTGCCCCCCGCGCGCTCATGGCACGCGAACAGCGGAGTTTTTCGCTCCATATGCATCCCTCCCTGATCCCCATGGTATGTCGAACAAAAACAAAACAGAGGCGCACGACAACTAAGGCCGTGCGCCTCTGTTTTTTAACCTGAAAGATTCCCCGACGTGCGCCGGGTTGCTTCTTCGGTGCATCGCTGCTTTCCAGAGTTTCGTCCG
>CALVTV010000125.1 GCA_944363005.1 uncultured Clostridia bacterium
TCGGTGAACACGCGCAGGATGGGCAACCCGGCGCGGCGACCAACCTCAAAGTCATTCGGGTCGTGACCCGGCGTGATCTTCACCGCGCCCGTGCCAAACTCCATTTCACAGTATGCATCCGCCACAATCGGGATTTCGCGCCCAACCACCGGTATCACGACCGGCTTGCCGATCAGGTGCTGGTAACGCGGGTCATCCGGGTTGACGGCAATGGCCGTATCGCCGAGCATCGTTTCCGGGCGGGTCGTCGCCACAGTGATCGCATAGCTGCCATCCGGCGCATCGTAGCGGATGTGCCAAAGCGAGCTGGCCTGTTCCTCATACTCCACTTCCGCATCGGAAAGCGCAGTCTTGCAATCTGGGCACCAGTTGATGATCCGGTCGCCCTTATAAATAAGGCCCTTGTTGTATAGATCGACAAACACCTTGTTGACCGCACGGTTGCAGCCCTCGTCCATCGTAAAGCGTTCTCGTGCCCAGTCACAGGAGGAGCCCAGCATACGCAGCTGCTTGACGATGGTGGTGCCGTAATCCTCCCGCCACTTCCAGGCGCGCTTGAGAAACGCCTCCCGGCCGATGTCGTTTTTGGTCAGCCCTTCCTCCGCCATCTGTTCTACAATTTTGACTTCTGTGGCAATGGATGCATGATCGGTGCCGGGCAGCCAAAGCGTTTCAAACCCGCACATGCGCTTGTAGCGGATGAGCGTGTCCTGCAGTGTATTGTCCAGTGCATGCCCCATGTGCAGCTTGCCCGTGATGTTCGGCGGTGGAATGACGATGCAATACGGCTGGCGATCCGGGTTGGGAGCCGCGTGGAAATACCCGCTCTCCTCCCAATGCCGATACCAGCGCGATTCCACCGCTGACGGGTCATATGTCTTTTCCATTTGCAAAGCCATTGCCTTTTAACCTCCTGTTAGCCAAAATCAAAGCGCCCGTTCCGTCAAAGGACGAAACGGGCGCTCGCGGTACCACCTTTGTTCGGGCCGCAAGCTTCTCGGATCTTTACATCCAGTTGCAACCCCTCTTGCGAACCTTAACGCGGCTCAATCGCGCGCCACTCAATACGCTTCGCGGCGCATGCTCCAAAGCGACCTTCCCTGCCCTCCTCTGCCGCCGGACCTTACAGCCTTGTGGGTCTGGCTCTCTGGTGCCGGATGGACGGTACTCCTCTTCTTCATCGCAGTTGTCGATATCTCATATAGTTTAGCGCATGCCGCGTGCGTTTGTCAACCGTCCTTCAGCTGTTCGTCAGCCCAGATGTCCATGCGCTCGCGCAAGAGGTTGAAATACGCAGGTCCGTAGTTGAGATACTGCGTTAGCACCTCTTTCTGCACATAGTTCTCTCCCATGTCCGCGCTGAGCGAGCGCATCAGGCTGGCCAGTTGTGTATAACCGACGGCGCAGGAAAATGCGTAGAACGGCATGTTAACGGCGTACTCATAGAGCAGGTCGACGTACATGTCCTCTCCAAAGCCAAAAGCGGACAAGTATTCCTTCAGATCATCCGGTTCCATTCCCTCATAGTTGACCTTAATACTGCTGATGGCAAGCAGCAGAGAATTGGACGCCAGGTCATTGCAGAACTGCATCATGGTCGTAGAACGATTGTATTTGTTCTGTGCCAGGATGGCCAGCTCCTCGGCAAACTGTGCCCAGCCCTCATAATAACCTGAAAACGAAATTGCACGCTGCATGAGGCCGAGACCGTCGAGATTCCTCTGATAAAGATACTGATACATACGGCCTGGGTATCCCTCGTGCGCCAGCGTCAGGAACAAATACGACTGGTCGGCGGACGGATTGAACAGAATGATATTATCCTCCCACTGGTCGAGCGGCGGAACGGAATAGGTCGCAGGGCTCATCAGGTCTTCCAACTCGGCCGGCATCTGACGGAGTGTATAGGTGTGTTCCGGCACCTCGGGCAATACGGTTTCTGTAACGGCGAGCAGCTCCTCCAAATCCTGCTCCACATCCCCACTCGTCAGCGGTGTGCCTGGATCCTGCCTGCCCTCTTCTGTCAGGCTCAGGGACTGATAGGAGGTCAGCAGATAGAGGAATTCCTGCTCGAGCATGGCCATGGCGTCTTCCGGCGTAATGTCGCTTGCGGATTCGATTTGCAGTTGTAACGCATAGTAAGACAGCGCGTCCTCCCCCAGCGCATACATGCCTTCCGGTTCGCGGCAGGTGGCACGCAGATCTTCAAGTCCGTTGCGCAGCAAAGAAAACGCATTCAGGAACTCGCCAGGCAACAGTTGCTCTGCTTGCGCGGCGTAATCGGCACGTTCCTCGGCTGTCAGCTCCTCGATCTGCTCGAGGGATTTTTCAAATTCCTCAAGCAGGAACAAATTGCCGCCAGCCTGAATCAGCTGATCGAGATCAGCCAGCACTGTATCAAGCGCGCTCTCCGTCATAAATAGACCGCGCTTTGCGCGTTCCTGTTCATAGGCGAGCACCTGGGCCAGATAACGCGGCGCGTCGGCCGCCAGAGCCAGATACCGCTCCGCGTCGTCCTGTGTTTCAACACGCAACAGCCACAGGGTCAGCGGCAAACTGACCTGCAACCCAGTGTATGCTGTCAACGGTTCAAAATAGTATGCATATTCGTCGCCTGCAATGGACTGTTCCAAAAACTGCTGCAGAATATCATAGGAAAGCTGTTCCTGTTCGTTCAGCTGCGCACGTTCAATTTCCTGCAACCGCTCCAGGTGGTCCACAAGCTCGGAGCCAGTGGCATGGGAACCTGTTTGTGGGAACTCGCCCCAGGTTACCGGCATCTCTGAGGCGTCAATTCCAAAGGCGGATGGATCGCGCAGCATAACGGCAAGACTATCGCCATCCCCGACAGCGTATGAAACAAAGATGTCATGGTCGAGCTCTGCCAGCAGCTCTGATGCATCTTCCTGCGGTTCAGGCGTGACGGTAGGTTCCGGCGTCGTCTGTACTTCATCCGCGGTGGCAGAGGTTGTTGCAGTCGGCGTGGCTTCCGCTTGCTCGGCCGGCTTCTGACAGGCAAAGGAAGGGAGGCACAGCAGCAGCGCAAGCAGGGCTGTGAGCCAACGGTATGACAGACGCAAGCAGTTCACTGGTTACTTCCCCCTTCTGCTCATCGTTTAGAATAGAGCGCGTTCATCAAATCAAACAGCTTGACAAAGACGGAATCCGGCGTGATCAGGGACAGATGCAGGTGGTTTACGGCGCTATTCCCCGTGTTCCCCACATGTCCTATGAGATCTCCCGCGCTGACGCGCTGTCCCTCCTGGAGAAAATCGGTCTGGCGGATCATGTGATAATAGTGGTATTCATATCCCTCGTCGTCCAAGATGACCACATAGTTGCCCGGCGTGGCCTGGTAGCCGATATAGAGCACCGTACCGTCGGTGCAGCTGCGGATCTCCGAATTGGCCGGGGCGCGCATGTCGAGCCCGGTATGCTTGCGCGTGTTGTTGGAGCGTCCCTGGTACCAGCTGTCGTAATAAGAGGTCTTTTCCAGAGGCTTTTGAATGGTGGCGATATAGTCGTCCGATAGCACCGGCATGACATACTCGGTCTCCTCGCCCTCTGCATCAAAGACGGTGGTGAGATACGTCATAATATAGCGAGCGTCCATATACAGGTCGCGATCGTCGCCGGCCAGGCTGTAGAGAAACGGCTGAAAGTCCGCAGGCGCAATGTCGATGGACAGCAGATATCTACCGCCGGCAGACGTTTCCACCGCGCAATTTACGTCGAGCATGTCCCAGGCTGAAAACGTATCCTCAACGGCCCAAAGCACCGAACCCAGGTACTTCCAATCCGGGACTTCAATTTCCATATCGTACTCCAG
>CALVTV010000126.1 GCA_944363005.1 uncultured Clostridia bacterium
AAGCATCGTGCGTTCGCGCTGCGGGCTGGAGGCGCAATGCCGCTTTGTGGAGGATCTGCCGTCCATTTCGCTGGATGGGATCGCCTGCGTGATCGTGGATGAGGCGCACTTCCTGACGCGTGATCAGGTGCGCGCGCTGGTGGACATCGTCGATGAGCGCAATATTCCGGTGATCTGTTATGGCCTGCGCACGGATTTCCGCGGCGAGCTGTTCGAGGGCAGCCGGGAACTGCTCTGTTGGGCGGATACGATTGAGGAGATCAAGACTGTCTGCTGGTGTGGGCGCAAGGCCACGTTCAACGCGCGTGTGTCCGATGGGCACATCGTGCGCGAGGGCGAGCAGATCCTGCTGGGCGGCAACTCCAGGTACATCAGCCTGTGCCGGCGGCATTGGAAGAGCGGCGAATTGGGGAGTTTCCGCGATTTGAATCTGGAAGATTGAATAAAGAATCCCTTCCGGCGGCAAAATGGCGCTGGGAGGGATTTTTTGTATGGAATTTCGGGAAAGCCGTACGCGGGAAAACCTGATGCGCGCGTTTTCGGGCGAGAGCCAGGCGCGCAACCGATATACATTTGCGGCGGCAGCGGCACGCAGCGCGGGATTACATGGCGTGGAGCGCATCTTTCTGCTGACGGCGGAACAGGAAAAGGAGCATGCAGAGCTGTTCTTGGGCCATCTGGCGCCTTGCGAGGGGGAAAATATCCACATCGACGCCAGCTATCCTGTGGAAAACACCGCCTGGACGCTGGACCGTCTGCTGCGTTCTGCGCAGCACAACGAATATGAGGAGGCGCAGAGCGTCTATCCCGCCTTTGCACAAATCGCGCGGGAGGAGGGTTTTCCCTCGATCGCGATGACCTTTGAGATGATCGCGGCGATTGAAAAGACGCACGGGGAGCGCTTTGGCCAACTGGCACAACGGGCCGAGGAAAACCGTCTGTTTGTCAGCGATGACCAGGTGGTATGGCTGTGCCTGAACTGCGGTCACGTGCATGTGGGTACACAAGCGCCGCCCGTTTGTCCGGTCTGCAAACACGCGCAGGGATATTTTGTGCAGGCGGAGGAATGGCTTGTTCCGCGCGCAGGCTTGGCGTAAGACGGATTGAAGGGATAGAAAAGGGTTTATAGACGAAAGCGCGCCCGTCTGCAAGAAGCAGGCGGGCGTGCGTATATCAAGCTTTTTCGATTTCGGCAAGTGCGGTTTGCAGGTTGTCAAGCACCTTTTGGCTCAGTAGCACGAAGGCTTGACGGGTTCGTCCGGAGGAGACGTTTGCGCAGTGGACGTTTGGGCGGTCAAAGAAGGAATCGCTGACCGTGCCCGCCGCCGCCCGCGTATCGCAGAAGAAGTGATTTCCTTCCTGCGCGACCCATGCTTCCAGCGCGGCGGAATCAAAGCCAGGACCGATGGAGGTGTTGAAGAGCACCTTGCCGTTGCCCAGCGCCTCAAACTGCTCCTTTTGAAGCAGGAGCACATTTTTATTGAGGCAGGTGAAGACGACCTCACTCTCCCTGAGCAGCTGATTGAGCGGTTTGAAGGTCATTCCCTTGGCGTCTGGCTTCGGCGCGCGGGCAAAATAGGCGATTTCGGCGCCCAGGAATTGCAGCGCCTCGGCGATCATCCGTCCGGAGACGCCCAGACCGACGATACCCACCCGCAGACCGGTGATCTCCGCCGGTTCGTCATGCAGCATGGGCATGCCGAAGCCGTGAAGCAGGCCGATCAGCTCATGGAGCACGTATTCGACCACGCCACGGTCGCCGTAATCGCGGATGCCCAGCACGCGAATGCCAAGCTCCCGGGCGCACGGGATGTCCACGTTGGCGCTTTCTTCCGAATAGAGGCTGCAACACATGCCGATATAGCGCAGGTTGCGGCAGCGCTCCATGACAGAGCGCGTGATGCGGCTGGTGTAGCTGAGCAGCGCGGCATCCGCGTCGCCGATACGGCGGACGATTTCCTCGTCGTCCCCGGGAACGTCGCGGTAAAGCACGACCTCGCGCGCATAGCGGTGCAGCGCTTCCTCGGCGGAGGGGATGAGGCTGACGGGCTCGATGGCGACCAATTTGTCAAACATGGCGGCTGACCTCCTCAGTCAAAGCAGATGGGGGAAGCGAGGTTGCGCAGCAGGGCGACCACGCTCCAACCGGCAATGGCGCTCGTGCGGGAATAGATATCCACGACCGCGCGTACGCCGTCGATTTCCGCCGTGATCTTGTGGTCGTCGCCCTGCCAGTCCGGCACGCTGTGAAGAACGACCTGCGTCACATCGGGGCCGGTGGTGGCCAGGGACGTGGCGACGGCGACATTTACGCGGCGGGGAAAGGTAGCGATGGCCTGTTTGGCGTTGCCGGAAAAGACGGTCTTCGCTTCGGTGAGCAGCGACTCTTCCCAAACGGGCGTAGGCATAAAGCCGCGGCATCCCGTATGGGTTTCAATGCTTGCCGTCTGCTCGAGCGCCTGCGCCTGCGCCATGAGCGTAACGGTTTGAAGCACATCAAAGCCGCCGATGGCGCCGGAGGCGAGATGAACCCTGCGGCCGTATGCTGCGGCCGTCTGGCGCACATCGGCGTAGAACGCGGCGTCAGCAAAAGCACCGATGGACAGCACGATCAGATCGGCGCCGCCGGCGAGCACGGACTTGGCGATTTCGCGCACGCACTCCACGGAGGCGGCTTCGACAACGTAATCCGGATTGAGCGCCATGAGCGCTTCGATGTCTGCGCAGGCGATGCATCCGGCTTCGGCGGCTGTCTTTTCCGCAGGTGCGGCTGTCCGGTTCAGGACGCCAACCAGTTCGTAATCGGGCAAAAGTCCCTTCAGGTAGGCGGCAACGACGATGTTGCCCAGAAAACCGCAGCCAACGACGGCCAATTTCTTCTTCATAGACTCGTAAATCTCCTTTTCCTGCGAGCAATCGCAATACTGAATTTATTGTACCATGGTTGCCGCAAAAAGGAAAGCGCGTCCTGCGGTGCAAAACCACAGAACGCGCGGGAAATTAGAGTTTGCCGTTTTCAAAGCGGTTGATGGCGCTCAGAATGCCCTTGACGGAAGCGAAGTTGATGTTGTGCTCGGTGCCGACGCCGAAGATGCGGCGGCCGCCCGGCGCGCGAAGCTGAATATAAGCGACGGCCTGGGAATCCGAGCCCTTGGAGATGGCGTGCTCGGAGTAGGTGATGAAGGAATAGCCTTCGATTCCTGCCTGGCCCAGCGCGTTGAAGAAGGCGTCAATCGGGCCGTTGCCGCGGGACTCCAGCTGAACGAAATTGCCGCGCACGCTCAGCACGCCGGAGAAGTGCGTGACATTGGCGGAACTGCCGGCCACCGCCTCTTCGTAGAACTTGGCGCGGGAGAGGGAATACGGTTCGGAGATATTGAGGAATTCGCGCTTGAAGAGGCCGAACACCTCGTCGGGCAGCAGCTCGCGGCCCGTCTTGTCGCATTCCACCTGGACGACCGCGCCGAATTCCGGATGCATGAGCTTGGGCAGATGGAAGCCGAAGTTGTGATCCATGATGAAAGCCGCGCCGCCCTTGCCCGACTGGCTGTTGATGCGGATGACCGGTTCGTATTCGCGGCCGACGTCCGCGGGGTCGATGGGCAGATAGGGAATCTCCCAATACGGGGATTTGGATTCGCGCATGTATTCGTGGCCCTTGTTGATGGCGTCCTGATGCGAACCGGAGAAAGCCGTGAACGCCAGCTTGCCCGCATACGGCCAACGCTCGGGCACGTGCATCTTGGTGCAGCGCTCGTAGATATCGCGGACGTGGTCGATGTGGGAGAAGTCGAGCTGAGGATCGACGCCCTGGGTGAACATATTGAGCGCAACGGTCACAATATCCAGATTGCCTGTGCGTTCGCCGTTGCCAAAGAGCGTACCTTCCACGCGCTCGGCGCCGGCCAGCAGCGAAAGCTCCGTACAGGCCACGCCAGTGCCGCGGTCGTTATGCGGATGCACCGAAATGATCGCGGACTGCCGGTCGGGCAGGTGGCGGATGAAGTACTCAATCTGGTCGGCGTACGTGTTGGGCGTGCACATTTCGACCGTGTTGGGCAGGTTGAGGATGACGGGGTTTTCCGGCGTGGCGCCCAGCGTCTGCATGACCTGATGGCAGATTTCCACGGCAAAATCCATCTCCGTGCCGGAGAAGGACTCCGGGGAATACTCGTAGCGGTAGTTCGTGCCGGACCCGGCGTCGGCCTCCGTCAGCTCCCGCACGAGCTTGGCGCCCGCGACGGCGATGTCGATGATGCCCTGCATGTCCTTTTTGAAGACGACTTTGCGCTGGAGGGTGGACGTCGAGTTGTAGAAGTGAATGATGACGTTTTTGGCGCCATGCACGGCCTCAAACGTCTTGCGGATCAGATGCTCGCGCGCCTGCACCAGCACCTGAATGGTCACGTCATCGGGAATGTAGTTGCCGTCAATGAGCGCGCGCAGGATTTCATATTCCGTTTCCGAGGCAGAGGGGAACCCGACTTCGATCTCCTTGAAGCCCAGATCCACGAGCAGCTTGAAGTATTCGAGCTTCTCTTGAAGATTCATCGGCGTCACCAGCGCCTGATTGCCGTCGCGCAGGTCCACGGAGCACCAGACGGGCGCTTTGGTGATCTGCTTGTCCGGCCAGGTGCGGTCGGGCAGGGAGACGGGGGTAAAGGGAATGTACTTTTTGAAACCTTGATACATGTCGCATGGCTCCTTTCGATTCAGAGGGGAGGGCCGGGGATCAAAAAAGCGCCCCCAGCCAACGTCGGCTTAGGGGCGCAGAATGCATTCGCGCGGTACCACCCTAATTCGGCTGCCAAGGCAGCCCTCACGGTCTCTATCAAGACCTGACCGGTCACGGGGTCATCCGTCGCAGACTACTGAGGATTTCGCCTGCGCAATTCCGGGACGAGTTCTCAAAAAGGATTCCGACCGGCTCGCACCGGGCGCCGGCTCTCTGAACGGAACAGTCCTTTTGATTGGTTCCCATCATCATCTTTGGGGTTTTCGTCTATTCGATTGAATCCATTTTAGCGAAGTTGGAGAAAGTTGTCAAGAGCGGTTTCAAAAAATTTGCGCGGGAGGTTTCGTCTGCGGCGCGCAAGGGGAGGCAAACGGCGGCAAAAACTCCGGCCTCAAGCGCAAAAAACTGCGAAATCTCTGCAAAAATTGAGAAAAAGCGCTTGACAAATCCGGACTGTGCGGGTTACAATAACTGGTGCGTATGTTCGTCCTGATTAGCCCCGGGAGTTCCTGCGCGCAACCGGCAAAGCGTCTGACCAGCGCGATGCGTTCTTTATTGTGGATATCATGGATATCACTTTGAGGAGGAATTCACGTGAAAACGTTTATGGCAAATGCCGAGACCGTCGAGCGCAAGTGGTATGTTGTTGACGCCGACGGCATGCCGCTGGGCCGCCTGGCCAGCCAGGTCGCCGCGATCCTGCGCGGCAAGAACAAGCCGACCTACACCCCCCACTGCGACACCGGCGACCATGTGATCGTCATCAACGCGGCCAAGGTGGTGCTCACCGGCAAGAAGCTCGATCAGAAGGTGTACTATCATCACTCTGGTTTCCCGGGTGGACTCAAGGAGACCGGCTACCGCAAGCTGATGGCGGAGAAGCCGGAGTTCGCGGTCAAGCACGCCGTGCTGGGCATGCTGCCCAAGGGCCCGCTGGGCCGTCAGATGGGCCGCAAGCTGCGCGTGTACGCGGGTGCGGAGCATGAGCATGAGGCGCAGAAGCCGGAAGTGCTCGAACTGGTGAAGAAGTAAACGGAAGGAGTGTTTGACACATGGCACAGGTTCAGTATCAGGCGGTTGGCCGCCGCAAGAAGGCCATTGCTCGTGTTCGCCTCGTTCCGGGCGACGGCAAGATCATCATCAACGGCCGTGAAATTGACAACTACTTCGGTCTGGAGACCCTCAAGATGACCGTTCGTCAGCCGCTGGCGCTCACCTCTCTGGAGGGCCGCTATGACGTGCTGGTCAACGTGTGCGGCGGTGGCCTTTCCGGCCAGGCCGGCGCGATCCGTCACGGCATTTCCCGCGCGCTGATCAAGGCTGATCCGGAACTGCGTCCGGCCGTCAAGAAGGCCGGCTTCCTCACGCGTGATCCGCGTATGAAGGAACGTAACAAGTACGGCCTGAAGGCCGCACGCCGCGCGCCGCAGTTCTCCAAGCGTTAATCCGCTTGACCAGTCGAGGAGGCGAAATGACATGGCGATCCTGAACGGTATTGTCACCCTGCTGCTGGTGATCAGCGCGCTGATTCTGATTGTGACCGTCCTGCTTCAGCCGGGCGAGAGCAATGGTCTGGGTGCGATTGCCGGCGGCGCCGAGACGTTCTTTGGCAAGAACAAGGCCAAGACGATGGAAGGCAAGCTCGCACTGGCGACGAAGGTTTCCGCAGGTGTGTTCATCATCTGCGCGCTGATCGTGGCCACGATCGGTTAATCGAGACGAAGGAAGAGGTCAAAGCGGTCTGCTTTGGCCTCTTTTTTTACCCATGGCACGATGCCGCGGGAGCATGAAAACACGGCAGAATTGACAACGTAAGAGATGGAGGTGACGGTATGGGCAAAGGTGGACATGGAAGGCGCGCCAATGCGCCCAGAAGGACGCGCAAAATACCGGGGAAAGGCAAAAAGCTTCCGCAGCGTTCGCAGCGCGGGGAGACGGTTGAACTTACGGTTCGCGGATTCTCCCGGGGAAGCATTCAGATGCTGGCGGAGGACGGAACGGCGTATCTGTGCGCAAAGGACAATGCCAAGGGTGCGCTGTATGGGGACCGCGTGCTGGCGGAACGCATGGGGCGCGACCGGGTGATCGTCAACCGCGTGCTCGAGCATGCGCATGAGGAGATCATGGGCGTGCTGCGTGAACGGGGAAATCAATGGTGCATTCAGCCGTTGGAGCGTCACCTGCCTGCGGAAATCGACGTGCAGCAGGTCGAAGAAGGGGCGCAGCCCGGGGACATCGTGCGCACGCGCGTGCAACGCTGGGCGGACGAAGGAACGATGCTGGTGCGCATTGTCGAGCGGATCGGCAGCTTTGACCAGGCGACGTTTGCGCTCGATGCCCTCGTGCGCAGCATGCATCTTAGGGAAGCGTTTTCGCCGGAGGCTATGGCGCAGGCCGAAGCTTGCCGCGAGGCGAACCTGGCGGACGATCCGCAGCGCGAGGATTTGCGCGACTTGCTGTCTTTTACGATTGACGGACGGGATGCCAAGGACTTCGACGACGCGGTGAGCCTGGAGCGGTTGCCCGACGGCAGCCTGCTTTTGGGCGTGCATATCGCGGATGTCGGCCATTACGCGCCGCAGGATTCGGCGCTGGATCGGGAAGCTTATTTGAGGGGTACGAGCGTCTATTTGCCCGGCAGGGTATTGCCGATGCTCCCGGAGCAGCTCTCCAACGGCGTCTGTTCGCTTCGGCCGGATGAGGACAAGTTCACGTTGAGCGCGCTGATATCGATGGATGAGCGGGGCAATGTGACCGGTATGCGCCTGGCGAGAACCATTACGCGCTCGAAGGCGCGCCTTGTCTATGACGATGTGAACGCCGTATTCGAGGGGGATGCCCAGCAGCGCGCGGCGTTTGAAGCGAAGGACCCGCGCCTTTGCGGCACGCTCTTGGCTATGCGCGATCTGGCGAGGCAGATCCGCCGCAAGCGGGAAAACCGGGGCGCGATCGACTTTGATACCCATGAACCGCAGTTTCTGCTCGATGAGCGTGGGGAGCCGGTGGAGATTCTGATGCGCGAACGCGGCGAGGCCGAACAGATGATCGAGGATTTCATGCTGACGGCCAACACGTGCGTTGCGCGCTGGGCGAGGCAAAAGGATGTGCCGCTGCTCTACCGCGTGCATGAAAAACCGGACCCGGATAAGCTGACGGCGCTCAAGAGCTTTTTGTCCATCCTGGGCGTGGATGCGCGCAGGATCACGCCGAACGCGGCCCCGGGCGACATTCGCGCGGTGCTCGAATCGACCAAAGACCGGCCGGAATTCCGCGCCATATCGACGTTGGCCCTGCGCAGCATGCAAAAGGCGCGCTACGACGCCTCGCCGTTGGGCCATTACGGCCTTGCGATGGAGGACTATTGCCATTTTACCTCCCCGATTCGCCGCTATCCCGATCTGGTGGTCAGCCGCGCGGTGACGGCGGTGCTCTGCGGCGAACGCGCGCCGATGAAGGGCGAGCGCCTCGACGACGCTGCCCTGCGCAGTTCCGATTGCGAGCGGGCGGCTGTGGACGCGGAACGCGCCGCGGACAAGCTCATGATGGCCCGACTGATGGCTTCCCATGTGGGCGAGGAGTTTGACGGCGTGGTCAGCGGTGTAGCAGAATTCGGCGTTTACGTTGAGCTGAGCAACGGGGCGGAAGGATTCATCCACGTGCGCACGCTCAACGACTGGTTTGATTACGACGAGCGGCGCCTCGTTCTGCGCGGAGAGCGCACCGGGGCGACGTTTACGCTGGGACAGGCGCTTCGCGTGCGGGTGGCGAGCGTAGAGCTGGAGAGCAGTGCCGTCGATTTGGAACTGACAGCGCCGCTGCGGGCGGAGAAATCCGCGAAGAAACAGGAGCGTGCGCGCATTCGCGGCTTCAAGCGGTAAACTTCATTCAATCGGAGGAACACACAACATGAGGATGTCGGTGATCGGCTGCGGCCGGTGGGGATCGTTTATCGCATGGTATCTGCATCATATCGGTCACGAGGTCACGCTCTATGGGCGTCCGGGCTCCGCACGCATGGAGCAGCTGATGCAAACGCGCACAAACGGTGTGGTGACCTTCGCCGAAGATGTGCGGATGACGTGCGATTTGCAGGAGGCGCTTGCCGCGCCGGTCATCTGCATTTCCATCGGTGCGCAGTCGCTTTCGCGGCTGATGGCGCAGATTGCCGGGGTTGCGGTGCAGGGGAAGACGTTTGTACTCTGCATGAAGGGCATTGAAGCGGACACGTGCCGCCGACTTTCGCAGATTGCGGATGAGGCTGTCGGCGCAAACAATGACATCGCCGTCTGGCTGGGGCCGGGCCACGTTCAGGAGTTTGTCGCCGGGGTGCCCAATTGCATGGTGATCGATTCCAAGAGCGAAGCGGTGAAGGAGCGCCTGATCGGCCTGCTTTCCGGCGGACTGATTCGCTTCTACTACGGCACGGATCTGATCGGAAACGAGATCGGCGCCGCAGCCAAAAACGTCATCGGTATCGCGGCGGGCATGCTCGACGGCATGGGCGTCTCTTCGCTCAAGGGCGCGCTGATGAGCCGCGGCACGCGCGAGATTGCGCGGCTTATCGGCGCGATGGGTGGAGACGAGCGGTCGGCTTACGGGCTTTGCCATTTGGGCGATTACGAGGCGACGGTCTTTTCCGCGTACAGCCACAACCGGCGCTTTGGCGAAATGTTTGTCAAAGGGCAGGCGTATAGCGAATTGGCCGAAGGGTATGATACGGTTAGGGCGCTTTGCCGCATGGCGGAGGAACGGGGCGTGGAATTGCCCATCTGCCGGACGGTCTATGCCATCCTGTACGAAGGAGAGCAGGCGCAAGAGGCGATGAACCGGCTCTTCACCCGCAGTTTGAAACGCGAGTTTTAGAAAAAATTACAATCCGTTCAGGCGCGTTTTTTGCGGATGAATCGGCGGTTATCTCCATCGCAACCCTATAAAAAGTTTGATTTACGCCCAACTTCTGCTTGCACCCGGGGCGTGATGCTGATATACTTATAAACACAGGGCTTTCGGCTCAGTATGATGAATGGGAGCTGGTTACAAATGGCTTACAAGTCACGTGTGTCTGACGCGGTTGTGCGCAGACTTCCGATGTATTATCGTCACCTGCGCGAGCTGGAGAAGGCGGGCGTCGTGCGCATTTCTTCCCAGGAATTGGGCGAACGCATGAACCTGACCGCGTCCCAGATTCGCCAGGATATCAACTGTTTCGGCGGATTCGGCCAGCAGGGTTATGGCTATCACGTCACAAACCTCAAGGAGCGCATTGCGGAGATTCTGGGCCTGACGCATCAGTACCATGTCATCATCATCGGTGCGGGCAATATCGGCCGGGCTGTGGCGAATTACCCGGGGTTTGCCAAAGAGGGCTTTCATATCCAGGCGATCTTTGATGTTTCCCCGGCGCTGATGGGGATTGACGTCCATGGCACGCTCGTGCAGCCGATGGACAAGCTCGACGGCTGGCTTGCCGCTCATCAGGTGGACATTGCCGTGTTGGCTGTGCCGTCTGCGCACGCGCAGACGACGGCGGATCAGCTTGTGCGCGGCGGCGTGCGCGCGATCTGGAACTTTGCGCCGGTGGATCTGGCGCTGCCGGAGGGCGTGGCTGTCAACAACGTGCATCTGTCCGACAGCCTGCATATCCTGTCCTATCGGATGAACGAGAAGACGCTGTTTGAGACGCTGGATGCCAATAAGTGATTTGAAGGAGAGAGACATGGCTTTGGGAAGCCGCAGGCCTGGGCGGCGCGGACGCCGCACGCCGGTGATTGCCAAAGAAGAGCGAGCGCTTTTTCCGGTATGGACGCTGATCGTTATCCTGCTTTGCGTAGGGCTATGGATCGGCGGCGCAAAATTATATTCGGATCGGATGGCGGCATATGAAGCGTATGCCGCCATCAGTAAAATGGCCACGCAGGATACGTTCTATCCTGGGGTTACGGTAGACGGCATCGACCTGGGCGGCATGACGATGCAGGAAGCGCAGCAAATCTTTGCGCAGCGGCAGATGGAGACCACTTCAGAGTTTTCGCTGGTCGTCGCGGCGGGGGAGCGCAAGTGGCTCATTACGTCCAACGAGGTGCCGGTGACGTTCAATGCGGATACCATCCTCGAGCGCGCGTACGCCGTGGGCCATACGGGCTCGCTGGAGGAGCGCGCCGCGCAGATTCAACAGGCGCGTGAACAGGGCATCGCGTTTGTCACAGGGTACACCTATGACCGCTCGGCTGTGCGCAGCCTGGTGGACACCATCGCCGACAGCCTCGACGTGGAGGCTGTGGATGCGACGCTGGATGCCTTTGATCCCAACAATCACACGTTTACCTTTACCGAGGAGTCCGCGGGTTACCGGATTGACCGGGAACTGCTCCACAGCGATATCCTCGCGGCGCTCGATGAGCGGGCCTATGACCGGGTCATTCTCGTTCAGGGGGAGAGCGTGGAGCCGCAGGTGACGCTGGCGCAACTGCGCGGCCTGTTTGGCAAGATCTCTTCCTTCACCACCACCACGACCAAGGACAACGACCGCAACACGAACATCGCACTTTCCGCGGCGGCGCTCAACGGTCGCATGGTTTTGCCGGGGGAGACGATGTCCTTCAACGATTGCACCGGTCAGCGTACGGGCGAAAAGGGCTACCGCGAAGCGGGCGCCATCGCCGGGGGCGTTCTGGTGGACGACACGGGCGGCGGTGTTTGCCAGACTTCGTCTACATTGTTTAACGCAGTCGTGCGCGCCGACCTTGAAATCGTGGAGCGGTATGCGCACAGCTGGCCGTCCTCCTATGTCAACAAGGGAGAGGACGCGACGGTGAACTGGCCGTCGCTGGATTTCGTGTTCCGCAACAACGGAAAGTTCCCCATCTTTGTCGTCGCCTGGTATGCCGATCAGGCGGTGACGGTGGAGATTTACGGCCAGTTGCTTGAAAACGGGCAATCGATCGACCTGTATTCGGAGGTGATCAAGACGCTCACCCCGTCCAACGATATCCTCTATACGCTCGACGAGTCCCTGCCCGTTGGCACCAGAAAAGCCGGCCGGCAGAAGCGCACGGGGTATGTGGTGGATACGTATAAGGTCTACAAGGACAGCGAGGGAAACGAGATCCGGCGCGAAAAGCTGTGGACAACCACGTATCGCGCGACACAGGAAGAGATCCTGTATCACTGAGGAAAGCCGGGGGACGACATGCGAAAGGGAGATTTGCGCCGGGATGAGCTGCTGGCAACAGCGGAGCGCCTGTTCTACGCCAAGGGATATGAGGGGACTTCCGTGCAGGATATTCTCACGGAGATGAACTTTTCCAAGGGCGGGTTTTACCATCACTTCGACAGCAAACTCGCCGTACTCCAGGCAATCTGCGAACAGAGGGCAAGGGAAATCTGCGACCGCGCGCGGGAGGCCGTCGCCGCGCAGCAGGGCGCGGTCAACAAGCTCAATGCGCTGTTCCACGACAGTTCCCTCCTGCACAACACCAACACCAATTTCGTATTTTTGCTCATTCAGGTGGCCTATCGCGAGGATGGCGCGCTGATGCGCGAAAAAATGAAGCAGAGCCAGCTTGAACAGATGCGGGATCTGCTGGTGGAAATTCTGGAAGAGGGCGTGCGCTCGCAGGCATTCTTTGTGACGGATATTCCGTCTACGGCCCAGATGCTCATCCGGTTTTACATGCAGTTCACCGACGAGATGGCGATGCTGCTTGCGCAAGAGGACAGCGAGGAGAAGATCCTGGAGTCCATGGTGATCAAATTGCAGGTGTACCGCACGGCGGTGGAGCGCATTTTGGTCGCGCCGTTTGGCTCGATTGTGCTCTGTGACGCCAAGGAACTGCGCTTGCTCTTGCAGGACGTCATCAAGAGGCGTCTGCGTGAGCGTGCGGATGAAATGCTGCGAACATAACAACAGAGCCGCCGGAAGATCCGACGGCTCTTGTGCATATGCCTGTTTTTTTGTTGCCCCGGGGAGACGAACAGAGGGGCGGGGATGGCGCGGAAAGCCGCATCAGGCGTGGGCGTCCGTTTGCGCAGGGCCATGCTCCACAAGCCCGGCCTGCTTCTGGTCCCACAGGCCGTATTGCGCCGTGTTTTGCAGGGCGGAGAGCATGTAATCCTTCAGGTGCGGATAGGTTTTGCACAGCGTGGCGATCAGCTGCTTGATTTCTTCGCGCTTGGAGTTGCCGTCCGCCGGGCAGGGGTTTTTCACCACGGGCAGACTGAGCGTCTTGACCATGTGAATGACGTGCTTCTCGGGCACATAGACCATCGGGCGAATGACGGTGATCTGCTTGCGGGAGAGGTACGTGTTCGGGTGAAAGGTATGCAGCCGTCCCTCGAAGATCAGGGACATGAGCAGGGTTTCGATGGCGTCTTCACGATGATGGCCGAGGGCAACTTTGTTGCATCCGGCTGCAAGCGCGGCGTCGTTGAGCGCGCCGCGGCGCATTTTGGCGCAGAGCGCGCAGGGGTTGCTTTCCTTGCGGATATCGAAGATGACGTGCGCAATTTCGGTCTCAATGACGGTATAGGGAACGTCGATGCGCTCGCACAGCGCGGCGATGCCGGAAACATCAAAGGGTTCCAGGCCCATTTTCAGCGTGATGGCCTGCAGGGTGAACGCCTTGCCCGAGAACTTCCGGTAGAGGGAGAGCGCATAGAGCAGCAACAGGCTATCCTTGCCCCCGGAGACGCCGACGGCAATGCGGTCGCCCGGGGCGATCATAGAAAAATCCGTATCCGCCTTGCGAATACAGCCGAGAACGGTCTTCATTGGTGGCCTCCTTTTCACTTGACGGCGTTCAGTATAGCGGGCAAAGCATGCCGGTGTCAAGCGTTGCGCGCGCATTTGCTTTAAAATGTTGTTCAGTTTTCTTGAGGTCAGGCGGAAAAAACTTGACGCGAGATGGCGATATTGATATAATATCCCGCGGTTTGTAAAAAAGAAAAAATTGCATGAGGAAAGGAATGATTCGTGTTGAGCCAACAGGGCGGACGTGGGGATCAGATGCTCATTCGGGTGTTGCAGGGGGCATTGATCGGGCTGGGCGCCGTGCTACCGGGCATTTCCGGCGGTGTGCTCTGCGTGATCTTCGGGGTTTATCAGCCGATCATGGAGGTGCTGGCCGATCCGCGGCGCGCGCTTCGCCGCCATCTGCGGTTGCTGATCCCGATTGGAATCGGTGTGGTCATTGGCTTCCTGGGCATTGCCAAGATCCTGGGCTTCTTGCTCAACCGCTATCCGGACCCGTCCGTGTGCCTGTTTGTGGGCTTGATCGCGGGCATGTTGCCCTCTCTTTACCGGGAAGCGGGCGAACACGGCCGGGGAAAGAGCGCGTTTGTCGCCATGGTCGTCGCCTTTGGCGTGACGCTTGCGCTGCTTGTGACATTGCGCGTGATTTCACTGGCGATTGTGCCCAATTTCGCCTGGTATCTGTTCTGCGGATTCTGTCTGGCGCTCAGCGTCATCGCGCCCGGTATGAGCTTTTCCACATTGCTCATGCCCTTGGGGCTGTACACGCCGTTCATTGACGGGATTGGAAACCTCGACTTTGGCGTGCTGATTCCGGGCGGGCTTGGCGCGCTGGTCACCATCCTGCTCTGTTCGCGCGCGGTCAACCTGCTGATGCAGCGCCATTATCCGCAGATGTTCCACGCGATACTCGGCATTGTCGTTGCGGCGACGCTGGTCATCGTACCCTTTGGCAGCTTTAACACGGCTTCGTCTGCCGCAATCAATGGCATTTGCCTGGTCGCGGGCATTGCCGGCGCTCTCTTGCTGGATAGGATGAATGCGCGCGTCATGCAGTCCTGTCCCGACGAATTCAAAGGAGAATGAGCATGAAAACCATGCAGGATATTCTCAAAGGCGTTGTAATCGGCGTGGCGAACATCATTCTCGGCGTCAGCGGCGGCACAATGAGGTTCTCCATGGGCATTTATGATACCATCATCGGTTGCATCAACACGCTGTTCAAGGACTTTGCCCGCTGCGTCAAGACGCTCTGGCCGTATGCGGTGGGGATGGTGCTCGGCATTTTGGGATTGTCCAAGCTGATCACGTATTTGCTGGGCTCGTTCCCGCTGCAGACGAATCTGGCGTTCATCGGTTTGATCTTCGGCGGCCTGCCTGTGATTGTAGGCAAGACCAAGGGGGAGAAAAAGGGCCTTGTTGGCGCGGTTGCGTTTGTGCTGGGCTTTGCGCTTGTCGTGGGCTTGCAGATTCTGGGCGAGGGCAACGGACAGGATGTGACCATCACCCTGAGCCTTGGGCAGGTTGTCGTGCTGTTTGTGATGGGCGTCATCGCTTCGGCGACGATGGTCATTCCCGGGGTGAGCGGCTCGATGATGCTCATGCTGCTTGGATACTATAACCCGATCGTGGGCACGGTCAGCCGCATGGTTGACGCGCTGCTGAGTTTCAACATGGCCGAAATTCTTTCTTGCTGCGGTGTGCTGGTGCCCTTTGGCATCGGCGTGGTGGTGGGCATTTTCGCCATCGCCAAGCTGATCGAGGTGCTGCTTTCCCGCTTTGCCGGGCCGACGTACTGCGCCATTCTGGGCCTGGTCGCGGCCTCGCCTGCGGCGATCTTTATGGCGATGGACTTCACGGGGGTCACGGTGATTTCCTGGCTGGTGGGCGCGGTGTGCGCAGCCGGTGGATTTGTGGCGGCGTACCGGCTTGGCGGGGAATGAGCGCCGGAAAGCGAAATCTTCCCCTTGACAAAGGTACACAAGTCTGATAAGATAAGCAACGCATAAAGCTTCATCCAGAGTGGCGGAGGGAATAGGCCCGATGAAACCCGGCAACCGGACGTGATCCGGTGCTAAGTCCTACGGCAGTGATGCCGGCAGATGAGGTGTGGTAAAGAGTGTTGCCGCGCTGATTTGCGAAAAATCGGCGCGGTTTTCTTTATGAAACCTGCAAGCTGGCGCCCACATTTCAAAGGAGGAACATGTTTTGAGGAAGCTGTTTACATCTGAGTCTGTCACCGAAGGGCATCCGGACAAAATTTGCGACCAGATCAGCGATGCCGTGCTCGACACGATTCTGGCGCAGGACCCGTATGCGCGCGTGGCTTGCGAAACCTGCGCGACGACCGGATTGGTGATGGTCATGGGCGAGGTGACGACGAGCGCAAGCTATCGGGTGGACGATATCGTGCGCGAGGTCGTCTGCGATATCGGTTATGACCGGGCGAAGTACGGTTTTGACGGGCACACTTGCGCTGTGCTCACCGCCCTGCACGGGCAGAGCCCGGACATCGCGCAGGGTGTGGACAATGCGCTGGAGGGCCGTGAACAGGGCGACATGGACATCGGCGCCGGCGATCAGGGCATGATGTTCGGCTATGCCTGTGACGAGACGCCGGAATACATGCCGATGCCGATCGCATTGGCGCACCGCATCACCCGGCGCCTTTCCCAGGCGCGCCGCAGCGGAGAGCTTGATTGGCTGCGCCCGGACGGGAAGAGCCAGGTGACAGTCGAGTACGAGGACGACCGGCCTGTGCGTGTGGATACGGTTGTCGTTTCCACGCAGCATGCGCCGGAGGTCGATCAGGAGACGATTGCAAGGGAGATCATCGAGCGCATCATCAAGACGTCAATTCCGGAAAATCTGATTGACGAGCGCACGCGGTTTTTGATCAACCCGACCGGCCGTTTTACCATCGGTGGCCCGATGGGCGATTCCGGACTGACGGGTCGCAAGATCATCGTGGACACGTACGGCGGCTATGCGCGCCATGGCGGCGGCGCCTTCTCCGGCAAGGACCCGACGAAGGTGGACCGCAGCGCCGCGTATGCGGGCCGGTATGTCGCCAAGAATCTGGTTGCGGCTGGACTGGCAAAGCGTTGCGAGATTGAGTTGGCGTATGCCATTGGCGTGGCGCGCCCGGTTTCCCTGCTGGTGGATACGCAGGGTACGGGCGTGATGTCCGACGAGAAGCTGGCCGAACTTGTGAGCACTTGCTTTGACTTGCGCCCGGCGAAGATCATTGAGATGCTCGACCTGCGCCGCCCGATTTACCGCCAGACCGCGGCGTTCGGCCACTTTGGCCGCACGGACATCGATCTGCCTTGGGAGCGGCTCGACCGGGTGGACATGCTCAAAGAGGCGGCTGCCAAACTTTGATTTTAACATGAAAACGGCCCTGGCCCCGGTGAGATCCGGGAAGCCGGGGCCGTTTGTTTTGTAAATTGGCTTTCAGTTCGTGGCATATTTCTGGCGTACCTGTGTGCGCTGTTGGTCGTCCGCCTGCGTGGAGGTATACCAACCTTTCTCCGACATCTTTTTGTAAATGTCATCCTGCATGCTCAGGCTGTCCTGGAGCGCTTCGCTGAAAACCTGATGGACGTTCTGGTTTGACGATTCGATCGTGCCGTGCATGTACAAATCGCAGACGCCTTTGGTGGTCAGCAGCAGGTTCTCCATGATCGCTTGATCGTTCAAAGTCCTTCCTCCTTTAGACCAACTGATACAATTGATTGAAAAGTTGCTGATGCGCGATGCCCATCTGCTGAACACAGTTTCGAAGCTCCGGATCGCGCAGATTGACCATCGCCTGTTGGCACTGCTCGATCAGAAATTTTTCGTGTCCGAGGGCATCGTCAAGGTAGAGTAGCTCTTTAGGACTCATCGTTTCACCTCCAGAAGACAGGATGCCAAGCTGAGGGCGAAATTATGCTGCCGTACATGGGGAAAACAAAACGCGCCGGACACATATGTGTCCGGCGCGTTGCGCATTGAATCTTAACCGAGGGGGCGGATTTCCGTGACTTCGAAGAACAGCGCGGTTTCGCTGCCAGAGGTGTTCAGCGTCTTGAGCAGCTCTTCGTCGGTAACCTGCTTAAACCGCATACGGGCTCCGGCCACAGCATAGGGCTTCGCGTCTTCTTCCGAAGAAGGCGTAGCGGCGTATACGGCGAGGCCTTCGCCATTGGTCAGGAGGTTCTGCTTGGACTGGTTCTCGGCCAGGCCCATCTGCAGATAATAGGTATCTTCATTCTTGAGCATGGAATAGATGAAGAATGCGGAGTTCGGCGTGCCATCCGGATTGGTGGTGCTCACGATGTAAAAACCGGAGAAAGAGTTGATGGCGTTCATCAGGTCATCGCCCGTCAAGGCGCTGTCCCCGTAGAAGTCAGAGACAGAGGCGGAGGTCATAGCGTCCGTCTCCTCGGCCATGGCGGGCATCACTGCCAGCAGAAGAATGGCGCAGAGGAGAAGAAGTACCTGCAGAGATTTCTTCATGATAGAATCAAACCTTTCACTGTATTTTTTGTCCCGATAGGACTAAATACAGCATACATGCATGTCAAATCATTGTCAAGTAGGTTGCGTAAAAAACACTTGTGGTCAATCCCTGCGCGGAGAACAGGCAATCGGACAAGGGGAAAGCACCGGACCAAAAAATAAAAATCCTGAAAACCGAAGCTTTCAGGATTTCTTGGTGCACCATCAGGGGCTCGAACCCGGGACACCCTGATTAAGAGTCAGGTGCTCTACCAACTGAGCTAATGGTGCGAGGCGTTTCGAGGTCGTTCCTCTCAACGGAAAATAGTATATCACAGGCGAGTGAAAAATGCAACCCCTTTTTTTAGAAAAAAGTAAATTTTTGTCGCGACATATTGCCTTGACGAGCGAGCTGGTGCAAACGAATTCGATTGTGAATTTAAAGTTGTAGAAATATGTTAAAAATGTATAAATAGAGTTGGCTATTCTGTTTAAATATGCCGCTTGATAAACTAGGATACAAGATGTATTATATAGTATAGAACAGAATGAAATTCTTGTGCGTTTCATTCAAATTGATGAGGAGTGATGAGAGATGAAAATGACCTTTCGCTGGTACGGGAAGGATAGCGACAAGATTACGCTCAAGCAGATCAAGCAGATTCCCAACTGCTCGGGCCTGATGGGCGTACTGGATTACAAGGCTGCGGGTGAGGTTTGGGAAGAGGATGAGATCCGCGCATACATGGATGAAGTGCATGCGGCGGGTCTGGAGTGCGAAGTGATCGAGAGCGTCAATGTTCATGAGGACATCAAGCTCGGTCTGCCCACGCGCGATCAGTACATTGAAAACTATTGCAAGACCATTCGCAACCTCGCCAAGTATGGCGTGAAGGTGATTGTTTACAACTTCATGCCGGTTCTGGACTGGCTGCGCACCGATCTGGCCCGCGAGATTCCCGAGGACGGCTCCAACAGCCTGTACTATGATGAGCAGGAGCTCGGCGAGATGACGCCGATGGAGATCGTCAGGCGCACGGCGGACAACTCCAATGGCTTTACCATGCCGGGTTGGGAACCGGCCCGTCTGGCGGAGCTGGAGCGCGTGATGGAGTTGTACAAGAACGTGGATCAGGCGAAGCTGCGCGAGAACTTCAAGTACTTCCTTGATGGGATTATTCCCACCTGCGAGGAGGTCGGCGTGCGCATGGCTTGCCATCCGGACGATCCGGGCTGGCCGATCTTTGGCCTGCCGCGCATTACGCACGATCAGGAAGGCTATGATATCATGGTCAAGCTCCATGACAGCCCCTGCAACACGCTGTGCCTGTGCACAGGCTCCCTGGGCTCCAACGTCAAGAACGACATCCCGGCCATCATCCGTCACTTCGGCGAGATGGACCGCATCGGCTGTCTGCATGTGCGCAACATCAAGCACCTGGGGTCCGACCGCCGCTTCCGCGAGTCCAGCCATCTGTCCGCGGACGGTGATCTGGATATGTACGAGATCATGAAAGCGGTTTATGAGACCTGCCCGGATACGTACATCCGTCCGGACCATGGCCGCATGATTTGGGACGAGGTTGGCCGCCCGGGCTATGGCCTGTATGATCGTGCGCTGGGCATCGCGTACCTCAACGGACTGTGGGAAGCTATCGACAAGAGCAGCAAGGCCAAGAAATGACGTCGTCGTTTTGAGGCAAAACGCATGCAGAGATAGACGGGATTGCCCGCAGAAAGGAAAGAACTATGAAAATGAATCGGGCTGCCTTGGCGCAGCGCGAAGCATGGGAAAAGGTGGGCGTCAAGCTTCCTGAATTTGATGTGCCGGCGATGGTTGCCCGTACGCGCGAAAATCCGATCTGGATTCACTTCGGAGCGGGCAACATCTTCCGTGGTTTTATCGCTGCCCTCCAGCAGACGCTGCTCAACCAGGGACTCAGCGACCGCGGCATCATTGCTGTGGACACGTTCGATTATGATATCATTACGAAAATCTATGACGCATTCGACAATCTGACCATGAACGTCACCCTCAATCCCGATGCGACCACCAGCCGCGAAATCATCGCTTCCGTGGCCGAGGGCCTGCGTGCGGATGCCAAGGATGCGGGCCAGATGGCGCGTCTGGCGGAGATTTTCGTCAATCCGTCCTTGCAGATGGCTTCCTTTACCATCACGGAGAAGGGCTATGCGCTTCGCAACATGGCCGGTGAACTGATGCCGGTCGTCGTAGCGGATATGCAGGAGGGCCCGGACAGCGCCCGCCATGCGATGAGCGTCGTCGCTTCGCTGATGTTCAAGCGCTATCAAAGCGGCGCGCATCCCATCGCGCTGGTGTCCATGGACAATTGCAGCCACAACGGCGAGAAGCTCCGCGCTTCCGTGTTGGAAGTTGCCCATGCCTGGCAGAAGAACGGCTTTGTGGATGCGGATTTCATCGCGTATCTGGAGGACGAAGCCCGTGTTTCGTTCCCGTGGAGCATGATTGACAAGATCACGCCGCGTCCGGCCAAGGTTGTGGAAGAATCGCTGCTGGCCGACGGCATTGAGGATATGGCGCCGATCGTCACCTCCCGCAATACCTTTATTGCGCCGTTTGTCAACGCAGAGCGTCCGCAGTATCTGGTCGTGGAGGATCGCTTCCCCAATGGCCGTCCTGCGCTTGAAAAGGCGGGGGTCTACATGGCGGACCGCGACACCGTCAACTGCACGGAGCGCATGAAGGTCACCACCTGCCTCAATCCGCTGCATACCGCGCTGGCGGTTTATGGCTGCCTGCTGGGCTATACGCTGATCTGCGACGAGATGAAGGACGAGGATCTGGTCAAGCTGATCAAGCGCCTTGGGTATGTCGAAGGCCTGCCGGTCGTCGTTGATCCCAAGATTTTGAGCCCGAAGGCGTTTATCGATGAAGTGGTGGAGCAGCGCCTGCCCAATCCGTTCATGCCGGACGCGCCGCAGCGCATTGCTACCGATACCTCTCAGAAGGTTGGCATCCGTTTCGGCGAAACGATCAAGAGCTATGTCGCCGAGGGACGGGATCTGACGACGCTGGTGTCCATCCCGCTGGCCATTGCCGGCTGGCTGCGCTATCTGCTGGGCGTTGGAGACGACGGCAAGGCGATGGACATTTCCGCTGATCCCATGAAGGAAGAGCTGCAGCGCAAGCTTGCGGGCATCGAAGTGGGCAAGCCGGAGACGTATCAGGGACAGATTCGCGAGATCCTGTCCAACGAGGTGATCTTCGGCAGCGATCTGTGCAAAGTTGGCCTTGCCGACCGCATCGAGCAGATGTTTGTGGAAGAGCTTGCCGGCGTCGGTGCGGTGCGCGCGACGCTCAAGAAGTATCTGGCATAACCTATGCGGATTGAGGAAAGGCACTATGCCGAAACGGCACGGGATTATGCGCTGCGCATGCTCAAGGCCAACATCATTTCCATGGAATTGGAACCGGGAATGATGGTGAGCGAAAACGACCTGGCCTCTCAGATGGGGCTCAGCCGTACGCCCGTGCGCGAGGCGCTGATGGACTTGGCGCAGTATCACGCGGTGGACATCCTTCCGCAGCGGGGAAGCCGGATTTCCCTGATCGATTATGCCTTGGTGGAAGAGGCGCGCTTTGTCAGGCAGGTGCTGGAGACGGCCATACTCGATCAGGTTTGCGAGCGGGCAACGGCGGCGGACATCTCCCTGCTTCGCCAGAATGTTCGCCTTCAAACGCTGTCCCAGGAACCGGATATGGGCGGTTCCCTGAGCATGATGGAGCTGGACGACGCTTTTCACCAGATCCTCTTTCGCATTGCGCAAAAGGAAAACACGTACCGCATGCTCGGTGGCATGACGATCCATTTCGACCGCGTTCGTTCGCTTGCGCTCAATGTGGTCAAGGATACGAAGATCATCAGCGACCATCAGCAACTATGCGAAGCCATTTCCATGCGCGACGCAACTAAAGCGAAGGAGCTCATGGCCAAGCATCTCACGCGCGTTAAACTGGATGAAGCTTCGATTCGCGAGGCATGTCCCCAGTTCATCAAAGAGTAAGATTTGCCACCCGCGGGTCTGTGCTGTTTCGGCAAGCCCGCGGGTGGTGTGATATTATGGACAAAAGGAGGCACCCTGGATTGAAAAAATGGATTGCCATGCTGCTTGTGTTCTTTTGTGTCGCTTCGTCTGCGGCTGTTGCAGATATGGCAACCATTGATGAGGCAGTGGATCGCGCATTCAGCTTGTCAAAGGCGGTGGGGGGCGCGTTGGTGGTTGCGCTGGGGGAGGAGATTGTCTACGAACGCTATTATGGTGTTCAGCAAAAGACGACCCAGGTCCCCGTATCGGCGGACTCCTATTTTCGCTGTGCATCGGTAACAAAGCTGGTGACGGGCATTGGGTTGCTCCAACTGATGGATCAGGGGGTGCTCGATCCGGACGAAGATATCAGCACCTATCTGGGGTATACGGTGCTCAATCCGCGGTATCCGGATGATCCGATTACGCTGCGTCAACTGATGTCGCATACGGCGGGTTTGAACGAGAACGCTTCCTACAACTGGCAAAGCAGCAAGTTGCAGGAGATGATCGATGTCGAGCAGAAGGCAAAGGCCAACTTTCTGGATGTTCGCCCGGGAACGAAGTACACATACAGCAACTTCGGCGCGGGCATCACCGGTTCGATTCTTGAGTGCGTGACCGGTCAGGATGTTTCCAGCTATATGCGTGAGGCGGTCTTTGAACCCTTGGGCATTGACGCGGCCTATACGGTCAGCCAGCTGGCTGAGCCGGAGGATATCACAGCTTTTTACAAACGCGATGGAACGCTCAATGTTGCGCCGTCCTATCTGCTGCGTCAGCCCTATTTGGCAGAGCCAAGCCCTGACACGCATTACCGGTTGACGGTCGGCAGCCTGTTCATTCGGGCGCGGGATTTGGCCAAGCTGGGCATGGTGCTCTGCGGGGACGGAACGGTGGACGGAATTCGCGTGCTGAGCGAAGAGGCCATCGCCATGACCCGTCAGGAACAGAGCCTTGAAACGACGGGAATCACCGAGGAATCCCCGTACAGCTTTTTTGTGATCCGACAGGACACGCTTTTGCAGGATCGCAGGGTTTACGGGCATCAGGGAACGAGCGAGGGCATTGTCTGCAATCTGTATGTGGAGCCCATCAGCGGCCTGACGGTAGCAATCCTCTGCAATGGATGCCAGGCTGTTCGCGATGATGGGGTCATGAGCATGTCCCGCAGGTTGATTGGAATTGTTGAAGAGGCTTTTTTGTGATCGTATATGACGAGTAGGCCGTATACCGGCCTGCTTTTTTTGTATATTTGGCCCTCGAATCCGCTATTCGCGGCATTTTTTGGCCCGGAGTGAAACGCGAAAAAGGAACAAAAAGGGTTGTCATCTTGCGGCAGAGCAGATATAATGGGAACGGGTTTCTCGAACATATGTCATGGGATCTGTGGAGGTGGGCAATGGGACGAGGGAAAAGTTACGTTTTCACGGTCATGCTCGCCCTGCTTGGCCTTGTGATTCTGTTTACTTCGATCTATGACTTTGGCAATCAAATTCAAA
>CALVTV010000127.1 GCA_944363005.1 uncultured Clostridia bacterium
TCCTGCACGGCCTTGATCGGGAACACACCCTGATATTGCAGGTTGTGAATGGTGTATACGGTCTTCATGTCCTGATAGAACGGGAAGTGCGCATACTGGATCTTGAGCAGCGCCGGGATCATGCCGGTCTGCCAGTCATGGCAGTGAACGACATCGGGACGGAAGTCAAGATGCACCATCGCATCGATGACCGCACGGCTGAAGAAGCCAAAGCGTTCGTACTCGTCGCCGCCCAGGCCGTAGATATAGGGACGGCCGAAGTAGTACTGGTTGTCCACAAAGTAGAAGGTGACGCCCTGATACTCGAGCGACTTGACGCCGCAGTACTGCTTGCGCCAGCACAGCTCGACCTCAAACTCGCACTCGAGCTTCATGTCCTTGGTGTACTTTTCGGGGATCGCGGCGTACAGGGGCAGGATGACGCGCACATCGTGTCCGCGCTCCTTGAGCACGGGGGAAAGCGCGCCGACCACATCGGCCAGGCCACCGGTTTTGATGAACGGTACGCACTCGGAAGCGGCAAACAAAATCTTCATGTGGTAACCCTCCTTCAAGAATGAATGAACGCTTCTTTGAAGAAGGGGCTGCACAAAAGCGCGCCTTTGTGCAGCCCCGCAAGCGTTAAATCACGACGTTTTTGGCGATCACGATGGGATACGCGGCGGGCGCAATCAGGCGGCCGTTGCGGCGAATGACGCTCTGCTTGTCCAGGATGCAGTGGTCGATCTCCGCGCCCTCCTGAATCTGGGCGTCCTGCATGATGATGGAGTTCTTGACGACGGCGCCCTTGGCGACCTTGACGCCGCGGAAGAGCACGGAGTTGATGACCGTACCCTCGATCACGCAGCCGTTGGCCACCAGCGAGTTGGTGCACTGGCTTTCGCCGATGTAGCGGGCGGGCAGGTCGTCGCGCACCTTGGTGTAGACCGGGCGCTCCTTGGGGAAGAGCTGGCGGCGGACACCGGCGTCCAGCAGCGACATGTTGAAGTTGAAATAGGACTGAATGGAGTCGATCTGGCAGGCCAGGCCCTTGTACTCGTAGCCGCAAATCTTGAGGCTGCCGTTGTTGATGTTGCGCTGGAGCAGATCGCGGCCGAAGTGATGCATGCCGTTGGCGGCGCTCTGTTCGACCAGCTGGCGCAGCAGCTCGCGCTTGGTGATGTAGATCTTCAGGGAGGCGCAGTCGCTGGAGGGCACGGCGGAGCCGATCTCCATGCCGGTGATGGTGCCATCCTCGGCAACGGTCAGGTAGGTGTCGTCCTTGCCCTCGGTGCCCAGCCCCTTGCCGCCGCGGGTGTAGAGCACGGTGATGTCCGCGCCGGATTCCACATGCGCGCGCAGCGCGTCGGAGTAGTCCACGTTGTAAACGGTATGGCTGTTGGTGAGCACGATGTATTCCTGACGGGAGAGCCGCAGGAAGGTCAGGTTCGACTTGAGCGCGTCCAGCAGTCCGGAATACACGCCCATGTTGTCGCGGGTCAAAAACGGCGGCAGAATCGTCAGGCCCTGCTTGCCGTGCAGATCCCACTCACGGCCGGAACCGATGTGGTCCATGAGGGAGGAGTAGTTCTTCTGGGTGATGATGCCCACGTTCTTGATGCCCGTGTGCACCATGGAAGAGAGCTGGAAGTCGATAACGCGGTAACGGCCGGCAATCGGCAACGCGGCGACCGCGCGCTGGCTGGTCAGTTCACCGAGATGAATGTCGTTTTCACCGGTGTAAATCAAACCCATGACGTCTTTCATGTTGGGTAAACCTCCTTACTGCGCATCGGCGTCGATCTGGACGCCGGCGGCCACTTTGTCGCCCGGAGCAATCGTGGCCTTCGGGCCGACGACAGCGATTTTGCCGGTCTCCTCGCCGACGATCGCGCCTGCGCAGATGTGCGCGTTCTCCGCGACGATCGCCCGGCGGACGACGGCGCCGCGCTCGATGACCGCGCCCGGCATGATGACCGTATCGGTGATCTCCGCGCCGGTTTCCACCGTCACGCCCGCGAAGAGCACGGAGTGGTTGACCACGCCCTTGACCTCGCAGCCTTCCGTGATCAGTGAATCGATCACCTTGGCGCCCTCGTCCACGTAGTGCGGGGGCATGCCCGGGTTGCGGGCGTAGATGCGCCAGCGCTTGTCATACAGGTCGATGGGCATGGGCAGGGTCAGCAGATCCATGTTCGCCTCCCAGAGGGACTCGATGGTGCCCACGTCCTTCCAGTAGCCGTCGAAGGTATAGGTGAAGAGCTTTTCGCCGTCCTTGAGCATGGTCGGAATGATGTTCTTGCCGAAGTCGTTTTCGGACGTAGGATCGGCCTGGTCAAGCTCCAGATACTTGCGCATCTTGCTCCAGGTAAAGATGTACACGCCCATGGACGCCTTGTTGCTCTTGGGATGGGCGGGCTTTTCCTCGAACTCGACGATCTGGTTGTGCTCGTCGGTGTTGAGGATGCCAAAGCGCGGCGCCTCCTCCCACGGCACTTCGCGCACGGCAATGGTCAGGTCCGCGCCGTTCTGGATGTGCGCGCGCAGCATGGCGTTGTAGTCCATTTTATAAATGTGGTCGCCGGAGAGCACAAGCACGTACTCCGGGTCCCATTGCTCGATAAAGGGAATGTTCTGGTAGATGGCGTTGGCCGTTCCCTTGTACCACTCGCCGGTCTTGCCGGTCTGATACGGCGGAAGCACGAACACGCCGCCGTTGGCCAGGTCAAGATCCCACGGGGAGCCGGAGCCGATATAGGCATTGAGTTCGAGCGGACGGTATTGCGTCAGAACACCCACCACGTCGATGCCCGAGTTGGTGCAGTTGGAAAGCGGAAAATCGATGATGCGGTATTTTCCGCCGTAGGGAACTGCCGGCTTGGCAACCTTTTTGGTCAGGATGCCCAGGCGGCTGCCCTGGCCGCCCGCCAGCAGCATGGCTACGCATTGCTTCTTCCTCATAGTGAACACACTCCTGTGATATTGGGTTTGTCGTGCCGATAATGGCTCTGGATCGCGGGGAAAACAAAGGCCCCGCAGCCCCATGTATGCTCATTATACCATGGTCTATGCAAAAGGGAAAGTAAGTTCCTGTGATGTTTTCGTCAAACATGGAAGAGATCGACGAGTTTGTGAACGCAAAATGTCCAGGCGGGCGGTTTTTGTCCCGGGCGGATTGAGAGGAGCGCGCAGGCTCCGGCGCAATTTGATTTGATTTTGCAAAGCGCGTGCGCTATAATATCGAATTGAAAGGCAGAAAGGCGGGAAAACAATGGCGCAGAGGATGAGGCTGGACAAGCTGCTGGCCATGCTTGGAGAGGGAACGCGCACGCAGGTGCGCGACCTGGTGCGTGCGGGGCGCGTGCGCGTGGACGGCGCGGTGGCGCGCGACGCGGGTATGCAGGTCAATGCGGAAGAGAGCCAGGTTTTTGTGGACAGCCGGGCGCTTCATTATAAGCCCGTGCGCCACGTGATGATGAACAAGCCGCAGGGCGTGCTGACCGCCGCGCGCGACAAGCGGCAAAAGACGGTGATGGACCTGCTGCCGCCGCTGTATCCGGCGATGGGCTGCATGCCCGCCGGGCGGCTTGACAAGGACACGGAGGGCCTGCTGGTCATCACCTCCGACGGTCAACTGGCGCATCGAATCATCTCGCCCAGGCACGACGTGGGCAAGGTGTATCTGGCGCGGGTGGACGGACCGCTTGCCGAGGAGGATGTGCGGGCGTTTGCCAAAGGGTTGTCGATCTCGGACGCGGACGGCGAATTTGAAGCGCGGCCCGCTCGCCTTGAGATTTTGAACGTTTCGCCGCAGGAGAGCGAGGCGCGCGTTCGCGTGATGGAGGGCAAATACCATCAGGTCAAGCGGATGTTTGCATCGCGGGGGCGGCAGGTTGTCTACCTGAAGCGGCTGCAAATCGGCGCGCTTTCGCTGGACCCGGCGCTTTTGCCGGGCCAGTGGCGGGAGATGACGGACGAGGAAATCGCGCTGCTCGAACAGGACGCGCCGCAGCAAGATTGAGGGAGGAAATCATGCCGGAATACTATTACACCGCCTCGCCCACCAGCGGGCATGAGGATCGCCACTTCAACCACGTCTTTGCCGGCAAGGTGCTGCGCTTTTGCACGGATGCCGGCGTCTTTTCCAAGCAGCACATCGATCCGGGCAGCGAGTTGCTGTGCAAGAGCCTGCCGCGGGATCTTCACGGGCGGGTGCTGGACATGGGCTGCGGCTGGGGCGCCATGACGGTCATGACGCTGGCGGCGCATCCGCAGGTGCAGATGACCATGGCCGACATCAACGAGCGGGCGCTGGAACTCGCCAAGGCGAACGTCGCCCAGAACGGCATGCAGGCCGAGGCGCTGCTCTCCGACGGGTTTGCCGCGATTGAAGGGCAGTTTGACGCGGTGATCACTAACCCGCCGATCCGCGCGGGCAAAGCCGTCATCTACGCCATGTTTGAGCAGGCGCGCGAACATCTTGTCCCGGGCGGCGCGCTCTATCTGGTCATTCGCAAACAGCAGGGCGCGCCCAGCGCGCTCAAGCATTTGCAGACGATTTACGCGCGTGCCGATGTGATCGAGCGCGACGGGGGTTACTGGATCATCCGCTGTGTCACATCGCCCGGCCAGGACGCCTGACGGTGGGCTTGCGATCAAAGATTTTGAGAAACACAGGGAGGAAGCACCAATGAAATTTGATACCGCTTATTTTGACGCGGGCATTTCCCGCGTGGGCACCGAATGCGAAAAGTGGGACGGCATGATTGCTTCAACCGGCGATGCTTCGATGATCCCCATGTGGGTGGCGGACATGGATTTCCCGTCCCCGCCCGCCGTGCAGCAGGCGCTTGCCGGTGTGCTCGCGCGCGGCACGTGGGGCTATACGGTCAGCGGCGACG
>CALVTV010000128.1 GCA_944363005.1 uncultured Clostridia bacterium
GGAAGGCGTCGTCGCGCACGGCGTCCACCACCTCATCGATGGAGGTCACGCCCATTTTGATGCCCGCGTCGCACTCCCGGAGCAGTCTGATGGTATCCTGTTCGATCATTCCGTCTCTCTCCTTCCTCCAAGAATCGCGTTCAGTATTCCCCTCGCGCATGCGCGTCATGCAGCCGCCGGCATAGCGCGAAGATTGGCATTTCCTTCCAATCGGATGATTTTGCCTTTTGAGAAAGCAGCCCCGAAAGTCGTTCCCCAAAATCACAAAAGAGCTGCCTGCAGCGGAATTTCCGCCGAAGCAGCTCTTCTTTTATCCCTGACGCATGGCCACGCGGCCCGCGTTGACCCCGCCGAATATCCGCAATCCCTGCGCGCAGCCGTCAAACGCAAAATCGCTCACGCGCGTCGTGGTTGGCATTTTGACAAACGCCAGGCGTGCGCAGCCGAAAAACGCCATGCGCCCCACACTGGCCGTTCCCCACGGCAGCGTCACCTCCGAAAGCCCTTCGCATCCGGCAAACGCGCTGTCGCCGACGTGCTCCAGCCCCCGTTCAAACGTGAGCGACACCAGCGAGCGGCAACCGAAGAATGCGCTGTCGCCCACTGTGCGCACGCCGCCGCCGATGCTCACGCGCTCGAGCGTGCCGTTGGCAAAGAACGCCTTGGGGGCAATGGCCACGATCTGCCGCCCGCACAGTTCGCTGGGGATTTCCAGCTGCACGGCGCGCTCCTGCCGGGCGCCCAGCACCACCAACGTGCCGTCCTCGTTTTCCTCGAGCACCATGTCCTCGTCCTGCCGCCAGCTCTCCGAGTCAAACGCAAGCCCGTTGAACTGTGCATATTGCTGCGCATACGAACCCTCCGCGCCGTAGAGCGTCAGCTGCTTGCTGCAACCGAAGAACGCGCCTCCGCCCAACGCGTTCACGCTGGCGGGAATATCCACGCGCACCAGCTGGCCGCACTTGGAAAAGCAGGACGGTCCAAGCGCCTGCACGCCCGGCTCAATGCGCACCCGGGCGAGGTCCTGGCATTTGGAAAAGGCCAGTGTGCCCACGCGCACAACCCCGCCGGGAATGGCGATGCGCTCGATGTGCGCGCATCCGGAAAACGCCATCTCTCCAATCCGCTGCAACGCCGCCGGCAAAATCACCCTGCGCAGCGCGCCGCATCCTTCAAAAGCTTTCGGCGCAATGGCGACCACCGGACACGCTCCGGCTTCAAACTGGATGTCCAGGTCGTCCGCCGTACGGTCGATACAGCGCACCGCCGTCAGCGTTCCGTCCCCATTGTCCGCAAATTCAATCGTCCTGCGCCCTACCATGGCAAAAGCCGCTTCCTGCCGGGGCGCTCTGTTGCGCGCCTCCTCCTGCTGCATGCGCCACGGCCTGCGCGTCACGCCCGAAACACTGGCGCTGAAGCCATCCTGCCCCATGCTCGGCGCGCCCGCCTCTTCCTGCCGTCTATCCATTTGATTTCTTTCGGTGTTCACCGCTGCCTCCGCACCTTTACTCTGCATTCGTTTTATTATAGCATCGCCCGGCAGAGTTGGCAATGCCGCCAATGCAAACTTTTCATGGCATGCGTTTTTCTCCCGCTTTTTTCCGGTTTTCCCCTTGACAACCCGCGCATTCCGTTGTATTATGATGATATCAAATCGATATCACACATAGGAGGAAAGTTCTCATGAAATCCACCGTTCCTACAGAAAAAGCTGCCAAGTGTACCAATGGCTTTGTGGCTCTGCTTCTCTGGTTTGCCGCCCTGGCGCTGGACATCGCTGCCTTTGCATTCGGCTGCGCCCAGACATCCGTCGCGCTGCTGGTCCTGAGCATCGCTGTTTTCGTCGTGCTGATGATTCTTTTGGGCGGCTTCAAGGTGCTTGCGCCGAATCAGGCCTACGTCTTCACGCTCTTCGGTCAATATTTCGGCACGATCAAAAAGTCCGGCTTTTATTTCGTCAACCCGTTCGTCAACGCCAATGCCCCCTCGGTCATGAACGGCGAGCCCACCGTGGCCCTGCAGCAAACGGGCCCCAACGGCACACAGACCGTCCGGCTTGGCAAACCGAAAAAGATATCGCTCAAGACCTGCACGCTCGACAACCGCAAGCAGAAGGTCAACGACGCGCTGGGCAACCCGATCATCATCGGTTCGGTCGTCATCTGGCACGTCGAGGACCCAACGGCCGCCGTCTTTGCCGTCGAAAACTACGAGGAATACCTCTCGATTCAGTGCGACTCGACGATCCGCAACATCGCCCGCCTTTACCCCTACGACACCATGGAAAACGACACGGACGAGAAGACGCTGCGCGGCTCCTCCCGCGAGATCTCCGAAATCATGAAACAGGAGCTCTCCGAGCGCGTTCGCGACGCGGGCCTGGTCATCGAGGACGTGCGCATCACCACGCTGGCCTATGCCGAGGAGATCGCCGCCGCCATGCTCCAGCGCCAGCAGGCAACCGCCATCATCGCCGCTCGCCAGAAGATCGTGGAAGGCGCGGTCGGCATGGTCAAAATGGCGATCGATCAGCTGGGCGAAGAGGAGGTTGTCGTGCTCGACGAGGAGCGCAAGGCGCAGATGGTTTCCAACCTCCTGGTTGTGCTCTGCGGCAACAAGGACGCGCAGCCCATTGTCAACAGCGGCTCCATCTACTGATTGCGGAGGTGATCGCTTGAACGAAGAGGAACTCAGCCGCAAGGAAGCGCAACTGTGGGAGCGTCTTGAGCGCATTGAAGCGCTGGAAGCCCAGGTTATCAAGCGCGAAAAAGCGGCAAAAGAAAAGGAAAAGGCGAAGAAGCAGGTGCTTCTTCGCCTTGCGCCGTCCCTTTGGGACGAGATTGCGCAGTGGGCTGAGGATGATTTCCGCTCCATCAACAGCCAGATCGAATACCTCTTGGCCGAAGCCGTCCGAAAACGCAAACAACCATAAAGCAAGCCGGATTTGCTGCCCGCAAATCCGGCTTGTTTCATTCGATGGATCTCTCACTGAATCGCAGAGGTAAAGCGCCCGTAGAAGGAGTACACATAGGCCGCGGCGCGATCCATGTACGCATAGACATAGGCGCCGAAGGTTTCCTCATCGACCAGGTAAACCTCCTGCGTGTAATACACGTAGCCTTCCTCTTCGTTATAGAGCCAGCGACCGAGATTCAGGTTCTTGTTGAACTCGTTGATCTGCTCGTAAACCTTGAGGGGATCGGCGCTCTCCGGCACTTCGCACATGTAGCTGACCACGCGGGCCGCCCCGTCAAAGCACTGGCAGTAGACTTCGATGGTGTCCGTACCGTTGACCCCACCGGAATCATAGGCGATCATGATCTCGTCGTCAAAGCCGTCGCCATCCGTATCGCTGGCGGTGTAGTCATCCCATCCGACTGTAGGCAAATACGCCTTGACAGCCGTTGCGCTGGACAATTCCTCCGCAGAAGCGCAGGCAAACGCGCAGACCGTCAGCACCGCGCAGCAGAGCATGCAGAGCCATTTTTTCATACGTCATTTCCTCCCTTTTGCCGCTCAGTTCCGCAACGCGGCCAGCTCTTCGTAATGATCGTCCACGGTCAGCGCGGTGATGTACATATACCGCTCGACCATGGCGCCGAAGTCCGCATCCGCGACGTAGGGAACATCCGCCTGGCAGAAAACCTTGTTGTTTTCCGCGTCATAAATGAAGCGGACGAAGGAGACGGAATCGTTGAGCGCTTCCAAGTCCTCGTACAGCTTGAGCATGTCGGAGTTGTCCGGCGTCACGATGCCGCTGACCATAACGGCAGCGCTGTCCTCGTACACATAGGCGCGAACGGGAACCTCCTTGAGCGCCGTGGCGTTAGAGAGCTTGTAGTTGACAACAAACGCATCGATCGTTTCATTGCTCTGGAAAGAAAACTCCAGATCGGCTTCCTGCAAATACGCCGCCACTTCCCGGCTGGAGTCAAAGTGGCATTCCACTTCCTGCGCGACGGCGCAGGCGCTCAAAAGCAATCCCATACAGGCCAAAAACAGACAGATTCCACGTTTCAAAGCCATGCACTTCCTTTCAATTACTGGCATTATTATACAGTGGAAACGCTTCCATTGCAAGGCAAACGCGGCATCTGCTTGATATTTTATCCTCGCCCCACCCGATCTTTTGGCCCTCATACAACAACCTGCCCAAACCGCGCGCATTTGCACGGCCCGGGCAGGCTGTTGATTTTGGGGGCACGTCTGTCAACGCGCCGCCGCTTTTTCAATCAGGTCCACGAAGAGCCGGTTCATCACCGGCGCGCTCTGCGTCAGATCTTCCGGATGCCATTGCACGCCGACGATGGAGCCGTCCGCGTTCTCAATGGCCTCGACCGTTCCGTCGTCCGCAAAGGCGACCGCGCGGAAACCCTCCGCCACCTGCTTCACCGACTGATGATGCATGGAGTTCGTCTTGATCCTTCCGGCCCCCACCACTTTCGAAAGGTGCGAATCGGCCTCCACCTGCACGTGATGGGTCAGGTACGAGCGGCTGTAGTGCTGGAAGTGCTGAATGACCGGGCGGCCCAGCGCCTTCTCCTGCAAGCTCAGATCCTGATAGAGGCTTCCGCCAAAGGCCACGTTGATCGTCTGATGGCCCTTGCAGATGCCCAAAATGGGCTTGTGCTGCTCTGCCGCGGCCTTGACCGCCGCAAGCCACGCCTCGTCAATCTCCGGACGGAAGGCACCGATCACCGGCAGCGGCTCTTCGCCGTAATACCAGGGCGTCATGTCCTCCCCGCCCGGGATCAGCAGGCCGTCGCATACGCTCAACAGCGCCTGCGCATCCTGCGCCAGCGCGGCGGCGGGCAGCAACAGCGGCAGGCCCCCGTTTTCCAAAATGGCCCGGACGTTGGTCGAGCCGGTGAATACGCGCTCCGCGGCCAGGAAAGGCCCGCCGCTCGACTGAAGGGTCAGCCCCGCAATTCCGATCACCGGTTGCATCGCGTTACACCTCGCCTTCCAGAATGTCCTGACGGCAAATGTGGCGAATCGCTCCGGCATCCAGGCGGCGAATGACCTGCGCGGCCAGCTCCGTCGCGGCATCCATGTCCGCCCCGGCGCAGAAGTTGTAATGCGAATGCACGTAGCGCGAGGGCACGCCCAGCACGAGCACCGGCACCGCCCGATGGGTCAGGCTGATCTTGCCCGCGTTCGTGCTGCCGCCGCGGCGCACGGCTTCCTGATAGGGGATGCCCAGTTCCTCCGCAAGCGAACGCGCGAATTCGATGAACGCCGGGTTGGAGACGTAGCTGTTGTCCAGCCGGCGAATCTGCACGCCCTGCTTCATGCGGCCCTGGGCCTGCGTCGCGGAGAAGAAGAAGTCGTCCGACGGCGAACCCTCAAACACGATCGCCAGGTCCGGCTTGACCACCTGGGCCGTCACCGTCGCGCCGCGCATGCCGACCTCCTCCTGGGCCGCGAACGCGCCGACCACCTGAACCGGCAGTTCGCGGCGCACGGGATAGAGCTTGCCCAGCGTCTCGACAATGCAGGCGCATCCGGCCCGGTTGTCAAACGCCTTGCCAAAGCAGACATCGTGTTCCACGTCGTAGGAAAAGCTGACTTCCGGCATGATCGGATCGCCGACATGCACGCCATAAACCGTCTCCACTTCCTCGCGGCTGGTCGCTCCGACGTCCACGTACATCGTCTCGATTTGCAGGTTCTGGGCATTGCGCTCCTGCTGCGTCATGAAATGTACCGGTTTGGCCATGATGATGCCCCGCACCCGCCTGCCGTCGCGCGTGCGGATGATGACGGAGTGCGCCGGCAGGCTGGTGAGCATGAACCCGCCGAGCATGATGATGCTCAGCACGCCATTGTCCATCACGGACTGCACCATAAAGCCGCACTCGTCGGTATGCGCATCGAGCTGGATGACCGGCTTGTCCGCGGCCACATCCGGCAGGGTGACATACAGATTGTTCATGGCGTCATTTTCCACCCGATAGGGCTTGCAATAGCCGGCAATCGTGCGGACAACCTCTTCCTCAAACCCGCTGGGGCCGAATGCATCCGAGATCCGGCCGAACATTTCCATATTCATCGCGTTATTCCCCCGTATGTGCGTGCCTCGGCGGCACGCCGTTTTTTAATAGACCACAAAGCAGTGCGCCGTCACCACATCCATCCAGCGCGATGTGGTCAGGCGAATGGTGAAGTCGTCCACCTGCTCCATGCCGGGATAGAAGGACATCTGATAGGCGCGCTTCCAGTCCTTGAACGTCGGCTGATAGACAAATTTCTCGGGAAGCTGCACGCGCAGTTTCGCAAAATCGGCCTGCATCGCGCGCTTGACCCCTTCTTCAATCCGCTGGAGCACGACCGGCACCGGTTCGCAATACGTGGCGTTGCCCGTGCCCCGCTTGGTAACCGCCGTCTGAATGCCGGGCACCATCTCCCCCGCCAGTTTGCAGATGGCCTCGTCCCCGGAGACGAAGAGCACCGGCACGCCGTGCGACGCCGCCGTGTACGTGTTGAGCATGAACTCGCTCATGCGCTTGCCGTTGAGCTCGATGTACAGGCTGTTGCCCGTCGAGGTATGGCTGATGGCGAAATCCGGATTGCCCGCCGGGGCATGATAGCCCACGAACATCACGCCGTCAAAGCTCTCGTCGATGCCCCACATCATATTGTAGGGATGGCCGCTCTTGCCCCGAATCAGCGTCACGTATTCGGGCATCTGCAACGGGTCGATGTTCGATGCGTCGCCGTGCCCGTCCTTGACGACAATCTCGTCCGCACCCATGGCATGCGCAGCTTCGCATGCCTTGAGCACCTCCCGCGTCATCTGCTTTGCAAACGGCGCGTAAACCGCCTCGGATTTGTGCGTTTCCGTGTTCAGCGCGACGCCCGCGCAGCCCTCGATGTCCGCACTGATGAAGATCTTCATGGCTGACTTCCTCCGTCCGTTCACGCCTTGTTCTTCTCGTCGTACAGATGGCAGTACACGGCGTGCGTTCCGTCCACATGATGGCAGGCTGGAGCCTCCGTCTTGCAGCACGGCATGCACTTGGGGCAGCGCGTATGGAAGCGGCAACCCGTCGGCGGGTTGAGTGCCGAGGGAATGTTGCCCTCCAGAATGATGCGCTCCTTCTTGGCCGTCGGGTCGGGCACCGGCACGGCGGAGAGCAGCGCCTGCGTGTAGGGATGCAGCGGATTCTGATAGAGCTCCTCCTTGCTGCCCACCTCCACAAAGTTGCCCAGGTACATCACGCCGATTCGGTCGCTGATGTGCTCCACCACGCTCAGGTCGTGCGCGATGAAGATGTAGGTCAGGTTCAGTTCGCGCTTGAGCTTGTTGAGCAGGTTGAGCACCTGCGCCTGAATGGACACGTCCAGCGCCGATACCGGCTCGTCCGCAATGATCAGCTTGGGCTGCACGGCCAGCGCGCGCGCAATGCCGATTCTCTGGCGCTGGCCGCCGGAGAACTCGTGCGGATAGCGGTTGGCATGGTAGTCGTCCAGGCCGACCTTGCGCAGCAAGTCGAGCACTTTCTCCTTCATCTGCTCCTTGCTGGTGGTCAGGTGATGAATTTTGAGCGGCTCGGCGATGATTTCAAACACGGACATGCGCGGATTAAGCGATGCGTACGGGTCCTGAAAGACCATCTGCACCTTCTTGCGCACCGCGCGCATCTGGCGGCTGCCGTAATCGGAAATGTCCTCCCCGTCCAGCACGATCTTGCCGGATGTGGGCGGGTTGAGCTTGCAGATAGCGCGTCCCAGCGTCGATTTTCCGCAGCCGGACTCGCCCACGATGCCGAAGACTTCGCCCTCTTTGACCTCAAAGCTGACGTCGTCCACCGCCTTGATGTACTCAAGCTGCCCGATCTTTTTTCCGGGAACCGGATAATACAGCCGCAGGTCTTCGACCTTGAGCAGCGTTTTCTGAGGATTCATCACGCCATGCCCCCCTTCTCGCAAAGCCAGCAACGGCACGTATGCCCGTTGCCCAGGTCGGTAAACGCCGGCTCCGCCTGATGGCACTTCTCGGTGGCGTAGGCGCAGCGCGGCGCAAATTTGCACCCGGCGGGCATGTACTTCGGATTGGGCACGTTGCCCGGAATCGCCTCCAGCTCATCCACGCGCTCCCCCAGCTTGGGAATGGAATGAAGCAGGCCTTTGGTATACGGGTGCGTCGGATGGGCAAACAGCTCGTAAACGTCCGCCTTTTCCACCACGCGGCCGCAATACATGACGACCACCTCGTCGCAAACCTCGGCCACCACGCCCAAATCGTGCGTGATGAACAGGGTCGAGGTACCGATATCGCGCTTGAGGTTGTTCATCAGATCCAGGATTTGCGCCTGAATGGTCACGTCCAGCGCCGTCGTCGGCTCATCGGCGATCAGAATGCGCGGGCGGCAAACCAAGGCCATGGCGATCATCACGCGCTGGCGCTGACCGCCGGACAGCTGGAACGGGTATTCCTTCATCATCCGCTCCACGCGCGGCACGCCCGTCTTGCGCAGCATCTCCTCGGCAATGCGCCAGGCTTCGTCCTTGCTGACCTTCTGGTGCTGAAGGATGCATTCGGTCAGCTGCTGGCCGATCTTCATGACGGGGTTGAGGCTGGTCATCGGCTCCTGGAAGATCATGGAAATCTTGTTGCCGCGGATTTGCCGCTTCTCTTCCTTGCTCAGCGGAACGATGTCCCGGCCATCCAGCAGGATTTCTCCCTCTTCAATGCGGCCGGTGGTATCATCGAGCAGGCCCATGATCGACAGCGCCGTCACGCTCTTGCCGCTGCCGGATTCGCCGACGATGCCCAGCGTCTTTCCCTCCTGAAGGGTAAAATCGACGCCGTCCACCGAGCGCACGATGCCGGAACTCGTGTGGAAATACGTATGAAGGTTCTTCACCTCGAGGATGTTCTTTCTGCTCTCCATATTCGTTCCCCCTTAACCTTCCGTCAGCTTGGGATCCAGCGCATCGCGCAGGCCGTCGCCCAGCAGGTTGAAACTCAGCACCGTCAGGAAGATGGCAATGCCCGGGAAGAGCGTGGTATGGAAGGCCGTCATCATGTAGTTGCGCCCGTTGGAGAGCAAAAGTCCCCATTCCGGCGTTGGCGGCTGCGCGCCCATGCCCAGAAAGCTCAGCGAAGACGCCGTCAGGATGGAGGAGCCGATGGACATGGTGTACTGCACGATGATCTCCGGCAGCGCGCCGGGCAAAATATGATAGAAGAGAATCCGCGCATCCGACGCGCCCAGATTGCGCGCGGCCTGCACGAACACGGCGTTCTTGAGCGCCAGCGTTCGGCTGCGCACCAGGCGCGCGAATGTGGGCGTGGAGAACACGGCGACAGCGATGACCACGTTGCCCAGGCCGCTGCCCAGAATCGCCACGATGGCGATGGCCAGGATGATGCCGGGGAAGGCAAAGAGCGTGTCGCAGATGCGCATGATGACCGCATCGACCATGCCGCGGTAGTAACCGCCGAGCAGGCCCAGAATCGTGCCGCAGATCATGCCAACGGTCACGGCGGACAAGCCGACCGACAGCGAAATGCGCGTGCCGATGAGAATACGGGAGAACAGGTCGCGCCCGAACTCATCCGTTCCAAGCCAATGCGCCGCGCTGGGGCCCTGCAAAATGCAAGAATAGTCGTATTCATTGATGCCATACGGCGCAACGCTTTCGCCGATGATGGCAAAAACCACCAGCAGGAGCACGAACGCCAGGGCGATGACGGCATTCTTCTGCCGCACAAACTTGCGGATCACTTCCGAAACAGGCGTCCGGATCTCTTCGTTCTGCATGGACTCCTTGGTATCCTTCGGATTCATTTCCTTCTGACTCATGACGTCCACCTCCTTTACGACAGCTTGATCTCGGGATTGAGCACGGCATAGAGGATATCCACGAGCAGGTTGATGACCAGGAACTGCAACGAGAAGATCAAAATGAGCGACTGAATCGCGGGATAGTCGCGGTAGTTGACCGACTCAATGAGCAGCGATCCCAGGCCCGGGAAGGCAAATACCTGCTCGGTGACGACCGAGCCTCCCAGCAGGAAGCCGAACTGCAAGCCCACCACCGTCACCACGGAGATCATGGAATTGCGGAAAGCGTGGCCCCAGAGCACGGCGCGCTCCTTGAGGCCCTTGGCGCGGGCCGTGCGGACATAGTCCTCCTTGAGCGTTTCAATGATCGAGGAGCGCGTAAAGCGGGCGATGATCGCAGCGATGCTGGTGCCCAACGTGATCGCGGGCAGAACGAGGTTTCGCCAGCTGCCCGCGCCCGTTGTCGGCATCCATCGCAGCTTGACCGCAAAGAGCATGATGAGCAAAAAGCCCAACCAGAAATTCGGCACGGAAATGCCGGAAACGGCCACCGTCATGCCGGTATAATCCTGCCATTTTCCGCGGTGCTTACCGGACCAAACGCCCATCAACACGCCGACAACCGTCGCCCAGGCGAGGCTGGCGAGGGTCAGCTGCATGGTGTTGACATACCGGCTGGCAATTTCCTGCGCAACCGGGCGCTTTGTGCGCAGGGACGTGCCCAAATCGCCGTGCAGCAGGCCGTTGAGATAGATGAAATACTGCACGTAAATCGGCTTATTGAGGCCCAGGTTTTCGCGGACCGCCTCCACATCCTCCAGCGTCGCCTGCTCACCGGCGATCATGCGCGCCGGGTCGCCAGGAATCAGGCGGATGAAGAAGAAGACGAACGTCACGACGATGATCAGCGTCGGAATCATGCCGATCATGCGTTTGAGTGTATACTTGAGCAAAAAATCCCACTCCTTTCAGATGAAGAAAAACACGAAAGCGGGTGGCCCCCCAGGCGCTTGCTCGAGCAGCGGGCTGAAAGGAGCGAAGTCTTTGGCAATACAAGAAGAAAGACGCTGCAAGCTGCGGGAATGCACCCGTTCCGATTCTGCCTGCAGCGTCTTCGTATGTACGGTGGGCAATGCGCTATGGCGCGGCGCCCCCGCTGTGTCCTGTCCTTACTCGGTCATCTTGGCATTGCGGAAATTGATCGCGCCGTCCGGATAGATCTTGACGTTCTGGACGTTCGCGCTCGTAGCCCAGGTGTTGGAATCCACGCAGAGCATGACCAGCGGCGTCTCCTCCCAGATCAGATCCTGCGCCTTGGCGTATGCCTCGCGGCGCACGTCGTCATCGGCGCTCTCCAGACCGGCACGGATGTAGCCTTCGAGCTCGTCGTTCTCAAAGTAGCAGATGTTGTAGCTCATCGGCGGCACGGATTCCTTGGCCAGCAGCGGACGGATGCCCCAGTCCGCATCGCCCGTGGACGGGGACCAGCCGATGATGTAGGTATCCACCTCAGCCTCGGAGCCGGGCACATCCACGCCCTGAATGCGCTCGTTGAGGATCGCGCTCTCCATGCCCTTGAGCTCCAGGTTGATGCCGACCTGCTCAAGCTGCTGCTTGAGGAATTCGGCCTGCTTCTGGTTGGCCGTGGTGTTGGCATACATGGCGGTAGTGGTAAAGCCGTCGGGGTAGCCGGCCTCCGCCAGCAGCTCCTTCGCCTTCTCGATGTTGTATTCGCGGATCTCGTTGGGCTTGTAGTACTGAACCGCCGGGCCAATGACGGAATCCGCCTTGGTCGCCAGGCCATTCTTGACGACGGCGATGTACGCATCCTTGTTGATCGCATAGTCGATCGCCTGGCGTACGCGCTTGTCGGTGAACGGCTCCTTCTGGGTGTTGAGCATCAGGAAGCGAACGACGATACCGTCATCCACATACGAGGTGACATTGGGGTCCATCTCCAGCACGGAGACGCTCTCCGTCGGCGTCGGCCAGATCACCTGCGCGTCGCCAGCCTGCAGCATCGCCACGCGCGTCGCGCTCTCGGTGACGGGCTTGAAGGTGATGGTCTTGAAGCCGGCGTCGGCATCCGCCAGCGGGGTTCCGCCGCAGATCTCCGCGTCATAGCCCCACCACTCGGGATTGAGCGCCAGGGTCAGGTGATCGCCCTCGATCCATTCCACGAAGGTGTACTGGCCGGTGCCCACCGGGGAATACGCTCAGGCCTCCACGCCCGCTTCGATCTGCTTGGGGCTCATGATCACGCAGGCCGGGTGCGCCAGGTTGCTGATGAACGCGCCGAACGGCTCATTGAGCGTGATCTTGATGGTGTAATCGTCGATCTTTTCCCAGCTCTTGAGCATGTTGCAAAGGAAGGTGGTGCGCTTGAGGCCCAATTCCTTGTCGCCCCACTTGGCCACGTTGGCCAGCGCCGCATCCGCATTCCACGGCGTTCCGTCGGTAAAGGAGATGCCTTCGCGCAACGTAATGGTGAACTCCGTCGCGTCGTCGCTGGCGGTATAGCCCGTGGCCAGCATCGGGATGATCTTCATATCATCATCGAAGCCGAACAGGCCGTCCATGATCATGCGCTGAATGCCGCCGGAGAGCGTATCGCTCGTATCCATCGGGTCCATCGTGGTAAAGTCCACGTTGACCGCGCACGTGATATCCTTCTGCTGCGAAATGGACTCGGCAAACGCCGTCGTCACCAGAAGGACCAGCAGCAAAGCGGTGAAAAGTATTGCGCCGATTTTCCTCATGATCTTGACCTCCTCAATTCCTACATAATCGGTTACTAAAAAATATTTTACTACCATTTCCACATCTTGTCAATCTATTTTGCATTATAAACTCAATCAATTTTCATATTAACCCCGTCTTAATCATCATTTGGTTCAAAATTTGCACTTACATTCCCGATTTATATTCTTTTCTGGTTGTTATTCGTATAGCACGCAACAATTTGTATGCATATACTATTCATTTTATATCCATCGTTTTGTTTTAAACCTGCGGCCGGACAACCAAAAGCATCCGTTTTGCAGCCGGAGATGCATGTTTTTGCGTCCCTCTGCACTCCGAAGCATAACCCGCAAAGGTTTACAAACCTCGCTGCCCGAGAACGATGTTCGCCAAGAAGTTTGCCATAAATCCTTCATTTCCAAAGCAAAAAGCCGTGACTCCATCAGGAATCACGGCTTTTATTGTCAGTGGTCTGCGCTACCCCAGCGGCATTCGAACACCGCTTCTTACGCTTTCCAAAGGCTGTGCAGATTGCAGTAGGCGTAAACGGCCTCGACCTCGTCGCCCTCGCAAATGGCGAAGCATGCCTTAGGCGCCTCGCCCGGCTTGAGCTGTTTGCGCTGATTGCCCTGGCGGGTTTGCAGGGAAATCCACTCGATGTAGTGTTCCGGCTGCATCGGATGCTCGACCGAACCAACCGTCACCTTCACGACGTTGCCCTCCACGACGTAGACAGGCACGTGCTTTTCTGCCGCAGCGTCCGTCGTTCCCGGAACGATCTCCTTCATCTTCTGGCCGCAGCACATCACCGGCACGCCCTTATCCTTGACCATGGCGACCATGTTGCCGCAACGCTCGCAAATCAAGAACTTCTGCTCCATCATTGTCATCTCCTCAATTTTCAATTTGTCGCTCTATCGTGCGACAGAGCTACCTTCAGCCGGACCGCGCCGGCCTCTGATCTTCTCTGAGTATAGCACATTTTATCCGCCTTGCAAAGCCTTACCGTTGTTTTCTTCCATCCGTTTTGCATAACAAAATCTTGGCTTTATTTCAAACCTGCGCACTTCCGAAACGCGGTCGCGGATTTGGTTTGTCGAAACGTTCATTGAAAATGACGCGCAAAAATAAAAGAGGATGCAAGCCTGCATCCCCTCAATGAGAAAGCTTATTCAACGGGCAACAGCAAGAAGACCCCCGCCACATCGGTATTGAAACTCAACACACCCTCTTCACAGGTGTACTCAATCTCCGTCCAAATCTCCGTGCGCTCCGTATTCTCGCCAGCCTCCGTCACAACCACGCGGACAAGCCGGAATTCCGGCAATTCGTCGGCCAACGTCAAGGGGATCTCAACGCGCACCATGCCGGTGAATTCGTTCAGCGTCCCGGAATACTCATTAGCAACGGTCAAGGCGTACAACACGCCATCAAAAGGCCTTTCCAGTCCGCGTACGATCAATTCGCCGC
>CALVTV010000129.1 GCA_944363005.1 uncultured Clostridia bacterium
GAAGCCGGATAATAGCTGTCTACAAAGACTTCCCCCGCCTGCGAAGGCAAAGGAGCCGGACAATACGGCCAAAGCAGCACCAGCAATACCGTTGCCCAGGGACATTCCTCAGCCGGATCAAAGCGAAGTTGCCTGCGCTCTGCGAGAGGCGGCTGTTGCGCAACCCGTTCGCGAGCCTGTTCAAAGGCGCTTGGGCTGCAGACCCCCATCTTCGCAAAGCCGCAATCCCGAGCCATCTGTCCAATCTGTTTGCGATCCATCTCTTCCTCCGCCAAACAGAGGGCAGACGCCAAGCATCTGCCCTCCTCCTTGATATACTCGGTTTTACGAAGCGGAGGACATCCCGTCTTCCGCGCTCGTTTCGCGGCGCTCCGCCGCGCATAGCCTTCTGTATTGGTCGCTGACCTGCTGAAGTTGGAATTCAAAACGGCGCTTGTCCCGCTCCTGCAAGGTTGAAAGAATCAGGCCCGCGACAAACAGCTGCAACGCCGCCAGCAGGCCGAACATGGAGACGATCAGCGTCGGGAAACGCGGTACAAGACCTGTTTCAAAAAATTCAAGGAGCACCGGCGTGAACATCAACATGGAAATGATAAAAATGAGCAACGACAAAATGCCGAAAAACGAAAATGGTTTGTAATTCCGGTACATGCGGGCGATCGTCATCAGCACCTTCGCGCCGTCAGAATACGTATTGAGTTTGGAAACACTGCCCAAGGGCCTGTCCCGGTAATCGACGACGACATTGCGCACGAGCATGTTGCGGGTAATGGCGTGGATGGTCATGTCCGTTTCAATTTCAAATCCTTTGGCAAGAACCGGATACGTCTTGACAAAGGCGTAGCTGAACGCGCGATACCCCGTCATGATGTCCTTGATATCGCTATGAAAGAGGTGATTGATGCAACCCTTGACCAGGCCGTTGCCCAGGTTGTGGAACGGCCGCTTGTTTTCGGTAAAATAGGTGCTGGAAAGCCGGTCGCCCACCACCATATCGGCCTGCTCATCGAGAACCAGGTTCACCATCTCCCGCGCATATTCCGCGGGATAGGTATCATCGCCGTCGGTCATCACATAGCAATCCGCATCGATCTCCCGAAACATGCGGCGAATCACGCTTCCCTTTCCCTGCATGCGCTCGCGCCGCACAATCGCGCCCGCTCGTTTTGCGATTTCGCCCGTGCCGTCAACGGAATTGTTGTCATAGACATAAATGGCCGCCTCCGGAAGCACGCGCCGAAAATCCTTGACGACCTTTTCGATGGTTTTGCTCTCGTTGTAACACGGAATCAGCACGGCAATTCTATCTTTCATAGCGCGTCTCTCCTGTACCCTCCTGCGGCGCTCAGGCTTCACGGCAAACATCCAAGCTCCGCTTCATCGCCGCCGTTTGACCCCTGCAAAAGCCGCACCTTTCTAAATGTCATTATATCATATCCTCATTTGATTGCATAGAGGCATGTTTGTCCATCCTCCGCACTTGCCGTAAGAGAAAAAGCAGCCTCTTCCAAAGAGACTGCTCGTCTGACGCGCTATCACGGCGTCGCATGATAGGCCGCCCGAAGTTCCCGCTTGCGCTTGTCCGCTTCATCGAGCATCACGCGCGCGTGGTGGATGCTGCTCTCTCCATCGCAATCCGCACCACCGATCATGAGGGCAATTTCCCGGGCGCGCTGCTCACGGTCGAGTTGCTCAACCGATGTGCGCGTCACGCCTTCCTCGTCCCGCTTGCTGACCAGGAACTGCTCGTCCGCCATAGCGGCAATCTGCGGCAGATGCGTCACACAGATCACCTGATGATGATCGCCAATCTGCGACATCTTTTCGGAAACCACCTGCGCCATGCGACCGCTGATGCCTGTGTCAATTTCATCGAACACCATGCTGCGCGGTATGCCGGGCTTTCGGGCCGAGAGGTTTTTGAGCGCCAACATGATGCGCGAAAGCTCGCCACCGGAGGCCACACGCGCCAAAGGCTTGAGCGTCTGGCCGAGGTTTGCGCAAAACATCATCTCCACCCGGTCCACGCCCTGCGGGCTGTAGCGGTCGCTGCGGCGTTCCCCCTCCGCCAGCGGGATAAAGTACATGGAAAGCTGCGCATTCTTCATCCCCAAGTCATGGAGTTGGGCCTCAATTTCCTTCTCAAAGCGGCGCGCCGCCTGTTCGCGCACATGGGTGAGCGTCGTGCAAACGTCGTTCAGCGCGCGGGCGCTTTGGCGCAATTCCTTCTCCAAGCGCTCAATCGCTTCGTCCGACTCCTCCAGTTCGCTGAGCTCCGCCGCAATGCGGTCGCGATAGCGGATCATCTCCTCCATGGTCGCGCCGTACTTGCGATGCAGCCTGCGCAGCAGATCCAGCCGGCTCTCCACGCGCTCCGCGTCCTCCTGATCGAAGTCCATCTCCTCGCGCAAGGAAACCAGCTCACCCACCGCATCCTCGACTTCATAATACAATCCATCCAGGCGGGTATACACGGATTCATAGCGTTCGTCCAGCGACGCAATGGGCGAAATCGCGTTTACGCCCTCGCGCATGGTTTCGACAACGGAAGTCCCCTCCCGGCCGCCACTCAGCAACGCACACGCTTCGTCAAACGCGCCGATGATCTTTCCGGCATTGCGGTAAAAGACCTTTTGCCGCTCCAGCTCCTCCTCTTCGTCCGGCTGCAAGCGGGCGGCCTCCAGTTCCTCCAGCTGAAAGCGCAGCATGTCAATGCGCTGCTCCCGCTCGGCAACACTCTTGCGCAACCGTCCGAGTTTCTGCCCGGCTTTGCGCCAGGCCTCGTACTGCTGGGCGCACTGGTCAAGCAACGGTTGCACTTCATCGGCCACATAGTTGTCCAGATACCCGAGATGATTGCGGCTATCCAGCAAAAGCTGATGTTCATGCTGCCCGTGAATATCCAAAAGCTGCGCAGAAACTTGGCGCAAGGTCTGAAGCGGAACGACCATGCCATTGATGCGGCATATGTTCTTTCCCGCAATGGTCAGTTCGCGGGAAATTGAGGTCAAATCCTCTTCCACATTCAGCTGCAGCTCTTCAAGCAAAGAACGAACCTTTTCGTTGTCCGCGATGTCAAAAACCGCTTCAACCCGCGCTTTGTTCTTCCCATGCGCAATCAAATCGCGATCCGCGCGCTCTCCGAGCACCAGATTGACCGCATCGACGACGATGGACTTGCCCGCGCCGGTTCCGCCCGTGAGCACATTCATGCCCGGCGCAAAGTCAAGGCTCATCTCGTCGATCAGCGCCAAATTGTGAATCGTCAGCTGCAACAGCATCGCCGTGCCTCCTCACGCTTATCGAACAATACCGCGGAAGCGCTTGAGCACGGCTTCCACCTCTTCATTGGAGCGAACGATCACCAGAATGGTATTGTCCCCGGCAATCGTTCCAAGCACATCCGGCCAGCGCATGCTGTCCACGGCCTCCCCGGCAACATGGGCGCTGCCCGGCAACGTATGAATCACAATCAGATTGTTGGCGCTGCTCATGTCCACCACGGAATCCGACAGCATGCGAATCAGGCGGTCGTTCATGCCCTGTTCGCTCTTGTCCATCGTCGCGTAACGATATCCTCCGTCTTCAGAGAGCACCTTCAGCAGATGCATCTCCTTGATATCGCGCGAAACGGTGGCCTGCGTCACCACCATACCGTGCTCCCGAAGGGCTTCCGCGAGTTCCTCTTGCGTCTGTATGCTCTGATTCTCGATGATTTCTCGGATCAAAGCCTGTCGTTTCGCCTTCATCTCGGGCCTCCTGTCTTTATAAGCTCCACTGCGACAACTTTTCCTTGAGCAGTGCAAAGAAGTTTCTTTCCTTGGGAAAGCGCACCAGCAACGCATCATGCTCCGACCGGCTGATGCTGACCCACTCTTGATTGTGCATTTCGCGAATCGCCTGACCATCAATCGAGAGCTGAATGCCTTCGCGCATCTCCTTCATGTTGATGCGAAGCGTCACCTGTTCCCTGCACGAGAGAACGATGGGGCGCGACTGCAACGTATGCGGGCAAATCGGATTGAGCACAAAGCACGGGACATCCGGACAAACAATCGGCCCGCCCGCCGAAAGGGAATACCCGGTGGAACCCGTTGGACTGGCCAGCACAATGCCGTCCGCAATGTAATGCTCGACGTGGGTATCTCCCACATAGGCATCCAAAGCAATCATCCGCTGGGACAAGCCGCGGGATATGGAAACCTCATTGGTGGCATATCCCGCGATTTTGTTTTCCTCTGTCCGCACGCAGAGCATCATGCGGCGCTCGATCTCATATGCGCCGCTGCAAAGCATATCCAATGCATCAGCGAGTTCGGTGACCTCTGTCTCAAGCAAAAAGCCCAACCGGCCAAGATTGATACCCAATACCGGGATGTCAAACTCAATGTTTTCCCCCAATGCGCGCAGCATAGTGCCGTCTCCGCCAAAGACAAAGATCATATCAATATCCCTGAGATCAGGCCGCGCACATACGGAACAGGACCGCGCAAACTGCAAAGAGACGTTTTCCTCGAGCGCCGGCAAGTCCTGTTCAAAGAAGACGGGTTCTACCCCCTTCTCCCTGCACAGCGCTGCGCTGGAGGCAACAATTTCATAAATATTCTGTTTATTCTGATTGAGATAGAACATCACCCGACGGATCATGCTCCAATTTCCCCCTCACTCCATGCAGGGTTTCGTGCGCCTGCGTCACGACCTGATCGATCTCTTCCTGAGAAACGCGGTGCGTCGCACGGGATGCGGGCAGAATATGAACCAGGAATTCGATGTTCCCTTCGGGGCCCGTGATGGGCGAAAACGACAGCGCCTGCGCCTGCCACCCCATCTCCTGCTCGATAAAGTGCAGAATCTCCCGAATCACGTCGCCATGGACCTTGGGATCGCGCACAACGCCTTTTTTCCCCACACGCTCCCGCCCCGCTTCAAACTGAGGCTTGATTAGCGAAATGAACGCGCCCTCTTCGCCCATGATGGCAGCGGCAGCCGGCAAAATTTTGGTGATCGAAATGAAGGAAACATCCATCACCGCCAATGTCGGTTTCAGCGGCAAATCTTCTGCAGTCAGATAGCGGGCATTGGTTCTCTCCATGACGGTGACCCGAGCGTCATTGCGCAGCCTCCAATCGAGCTGTCCATAGCCCACGTCGATCGCGTACACATGCGCGGCGCCGTTGCGCAGCAACACGTCCGTAAATCCTCCCGTCGATGCGCCCAAATCCATCGCCACTACGCCTTGCGCATTCACATCGAATATCTGAAGCCCCTTTTCGAGCTTCAACGCGCCGCGGCTGACGTATCCCGTCCCCGTCTGGCGCACAATCAACGCGTCGTTTGCGCCAACCGGCGAGGAAGCCTTTGTCACCTTCGTTTCGCCTATGTACACCACGCCCGACATCACCAGTGCCTGCGCCTTTTCCCGACTGGCCGCCAAGCCGCGCTCCACCAGCGCCACATCTACTCTCTTCTTATCGGACATGTTTGCTCTCCCATTCATGGTATACGCGGAGCATGCGCTCAGCCAGTTGTTGCGGCATCAAGCCGCACTCCTCAAGCAGCAAATCCATCGACCCCTGCGTGATAAAGCGGTTCTCGATTCCAATGGCATAAACCGGCTTTGTCATTCCCATCTCTGCGCACCTGCGCTCGACTTCTGCGCCAAATCCGCCAATAAGTTCGCCCTCTTCAATGGTAAAAACCTTTTTCCCCTGCTGAACCAAGCGCTCGAGAACCGTTTCATCCATCGGCTTAATCGAGCAACAATCGATGATCTCAAGCTCAAGTCCCTGTTCGTGGAGCAGCTGCGCCGCCTCCACTGCGTGCTTGGTCATGCGTCCATAGGCCAGCACCACCGCATCCCTGCCTTCTCGCAGGCACTGCCAACGCCCAATCTGCATGGGCGGCAAATTCTGCGCGTATGGCTCAATGCCATCCTTGGGGTACTGAATCACGCACGGCCCCTCGAGAGAAAGGGAGAGGCGTATCGCTTCCCGAATCTGCTGGGTGTCCCGCGGCGCCAGAATCGTCAGGTTCGGAATGCTTTGCAGCATGGGCACGCTCAGGACGCCATGATGCGTCTTTCCATCATCCCCAACGAGCCCCGCGTGATCGGAAAGGATGCAGACCGGCAAATTCTGCAGGCAAACGTCGTGAGCGATCTGATCATATGCGCGCTGCAAAAACGTGGAATACACGGCGAAATACGGCCGCATTCCTGCCCGCGCAAGCCCCGCCGCCATGCTGACGGCATGTTGCTCCGCGATGCCAACATCAAAGAACCGGTCCGGATAGTACGCCGAAAAATCAAGGAGCCCCGTTCCGGATGCCATGGCAGCCGTGATCGCCACAACGCGCTCATCCTCTGCCGCCAAACTCACAAGCGCTTTCCCGGCAACCTGCGCAGCGCTTTCCTTGCCGGATTGATTGCGCTTGAGACCGTTTTCCACGCGGAACGGCGCGACCCCGTGAAACTTTTCCGGCTGGCGCTCCGCCAGGTCGTAGCCGTGCCCCTTCTGCGTGATCACATGGATGAGCATCGGCGTGTCCGAAACCTGCTTTGCCTCCTCAAAAACATGCGTCATTTCTTCGATATTGTGGCCATCAAACGGCCCAAGGTAACGGAAGCCCAGCGCCTCGAACAACTCGCCGCCCGTCACCACCGATTTTACCATATTCTTAATCTGTTCCGCCACGCGCGCCAACGGTTTGCCCACCAGCGGAATGTTTTCAAGATCGCGGCGAATCTTCTTTTTCCCGCCGTACCAGGATGCGCTTGCCCGCAAATGCTTGAAATACGTGGACAACGCTCCGACATTTTTGGAGATCGACATCTCGTTGTCGTTGAGGATGACGATGAGCCGGTTTTTGCCATTTCCTGCGTCGTTCATCGCCTCATAGCCTTCCCCGCCGGTCAAAGCACCGTCCCCAACGACGGCCACCACATGGTAATCGCCATGCTTCAGGTCGCGTGCCCGCGCCAACCCGAGCGCCATGGAAATGGCAGTCGAAGAATGGCCGGTATCAAACAGGTCATGCTCGCTCTCCTCCCGACACGGAAAACCACTCATGCCGTGATAAGAGCGCAGGGAAGAAAACTGCGCCTGCCTCCCCGTGAGCAACTTGTGCGCATAGATCTGATGGCCCACATCGAAGATAATCTGATCCGTCGGGCTGGAGAACGCGCGATGCAACGCGATTGTCAATTCCACAACCCCCAGATTGGAAGCCAGATGCCCTCCCTGCCTGGAGACGGTGTCAATGATCGTTTGACGCAGCTCTATAGCCAACAGATCGCATTCGTCAAGCGAAAGCTTCTTGACGTCTTGCGGTCCATGAATATCGGGTAGAATAGCCAAAGCGCCTTTCTCCTTTACGCAGTCTTATTCTTCGAACGAGTTTTTTTCTTTCCAAAGAGCGCCATCACGCGACCGACGTAAAGCACGATCTCCTCGCTCTTGGCGATGGCAATGCCCTTGCCATACGCCTTTCCTCCGATCATAAACGCAGACGTAAAGGCCGTGATCAGCATCGACGCAATCGCGCTCTGAACGCCCAGCGAAACCAGATATACCGCAATTACCGAACCCGCGGAACCTGAAATGATGCCCACAATATCCCCCACAACATCGTTGAGGATGCTGGAAACGCGCTCGGCCCTGCGAACCAGATACAGCGCCTGCTTGGCGCCGCGGATGCGCTTAGCAGCCATGGAAATAAAGGGTTGCTCAACGGCGGAGGTCACGGCCGTACCAACCGCGTCAGTGAGAATACCCACAGAAACCAGTACGAGCAGCGCCATCAGGGCAACAAAAAGCCCCGCCGATTCGACAAACAGGCTCGTCAGCAACGACATTACAACGGATAGTCCAAAGGACAAGCAAACCACCGTCAAAACCCAACGCTGTTGGCTCGGTTTGGGCTTTCCCTTTTTGCTCAAGTTCCATCACTCCGATTTGAAAAAAGCCCACGAACAGGCGTGGGCAGGAATTGACCATGAATAGGTGGTGATACGACAAATAAACCTTGCGGCATAGGTTCGGTAGGATTTCCCCGCCCGTTACTTCCTGTCGCCATAGAAGCGGTTTCCCTTGAAAACGAACGTCGCGCCGTTTCCGCGCGCGCGACCGAATTACCACTGAGTCCACACTGTAATCTCTGTCATATCCTCATCGACAGTCTAGGAGCTTTCCTCGGCAGCTCCAGTTCTTCCCTAGCCTCTTTTGCAGCCGGGGTTTCACGCGGCGATCGCCACGGTTCCCGTAAGCTCTTGGTCACCGTGCGTTGTTCCGCGATCCACCACAACCGCTCAAGGCAGGCTACACTGCAGGCAGCTTGTGTACCACCATGCAGGTTTTCATGGCGCAATGCGCCATGCCTCCACGGAAAATGGGTCGAACTCCATCATGCCATTGACGGCCGCCCATAGTCCTTACTTCCAGCACCAACCCCCGACTGGGCGTCAGCAGCCAGCACCAGAAACTTCATCGATATGCCCTTTAACGGATTTTTAGCCCCGTCTTCAGAAAGAACTTCGCTGACTAGAATACTGCACCACCTAAGCTTTATTATACCACGTTTGTCAAGGGTATGCAAGCAAACGGACGCCTTACGCGATCAATGCGCCCAGGAAGATTCCCAGCAACGCGCCGGCCATCACCTGAATCGGCGTATGCCCCACAAGCTCCTTGAGGTGCTCTTCATCAAGCGTAAATCCATTGGTCGTCAAGCTTTCCACAATCCGATTGATCACCGCTGCGTTTCTTCCCGCAGACCGGCGCACGCCCGACGCATCGTACATCACAACGCCTGCAAAGCAAAACGCCAACGCAAAAATGCTCGAAGAGAACCCCTCTCGAAAGCCGATGACCGTCAGCATTGCGCAGGTCATCGCGGAATGCGAACTGGGCATACCGCCCGAACCCAATACGCGCGTATGATCAAACCGCCTGCTGATGCAAAGTGTCAAGATCACCTTGAGCGCCTGTGCTGTTGCCCATCCCAATGCGGCAGCCTGTATGACCCGATTGCCGATGATGTCAAACACGATATCCAACAAGACGCGTCCCCCTCACTATTTCGTTCGATTGCGCAGCTGCTGCACAAATTCGCGCAAAAACCACGCGCGATCGCCAAAACACGCCAATACCCGCTCTGCCTCTTCCCAGAGTTCCCTTGAACGGTTTCTTGCCTCCTTCACGCCGAAAAGAGACGGCCAAGTCATCTTCCCCCGCTGCGCATCCATGCCCGTCAGTTTTCCGAGCGCCTTTGCATCCCCCTCCAAATCGAGCAGATCATCGTCAATTTGGAAAGCGATGCCGACAGCAGCGCCAAACCGAGTTAGCGCAACCCGCGTTTTCTCCTCCGCCCCGGCAATCCATGCCGCCGCAAGGAGAGGCGCCGTCAGCAAATCTGCGGTTTTGTGCGTATGAATGTACTGAAGACGCTCCGCCTCCGCAGGCATATGCTCGCTGAGCAAATCCAGGCTTTGCCCCGCAATCATACCCGTAACCCCTGCCCGCTGTGCGATGACCGCTGCCGCTTTGACATGTCCCTCCAGATTCTCGGGATGCGAAAGCGCATGTTGGAGCAGACATTCGTAAGCATAGTTGAGCAAGCCATCCCCCGCGAGTATAGCATGTCCCACACCGTACACCTTATGATTGGTGAGCCGTCCGCGGCGGTAATCGTCGTCGTCCATACCCGGCAAATCGTCGTGAATGAGGGAATACGTGTGAATCATCTCCAGGGCAGCCGCAGGAGTTTTGGCCTGCTCAATGTCCCCGCCCAGCATGTCGCAGGTAGAAAGCAGCAAAACGGGCCTGACCCGCTTGCCCCCGGCAAACAGACTATAGCGCATCGAATCGCAAAGCCTTGCCGGGATGCTTCCGTCTGCATATGCATTTTCGGATTTGGGAAGCAGCGCCTCCATGCGCTCTTCTACCATGTTGACATAAGAAACATACTGATCACGATATGTCATGTGCTTCTCCCTTGAACTCCGTAATTTCGGACGTTTCCATATCGATCTGCTCAATTCTGCGCCGGTGAGCGGTGAGCATCTCCTCCAGCTGCGCCGCCAGCGCCATGCCGTTTTCGTAAGTCTGCATCATCGCATCCAGCGGCAAATTCCCGTTTTGCATTGAATCGACCATGTTTGTCAGTTCAAGCATTCCCTCTTCAAAAGAGATCTTTGATCTCTTCTTGGCAGCCACGCTCATTCCTCCTTCGCCTGCTCTTGCGCCGGATTTTCAATCACGCGCACCTGTGCTTGCCCGTCCGCAAACGCCAGCGTCAGCGTATCGCCCACACAAAGCCCCTTGGCCGTTGTAACAACCCGCGCGCCGTCCATGACAATCGCATATCCCCGGGTCAGTACACCGTAGGGATTCAGGAGATTGATCCGATGCCGCTGGATTTCAAGCGCTCTCTTTTTCGACTCGACCGCCTCCAAGGCGGTCTCCCGAAGCCTGCAGCGCGCCTGTTCCAGCGCTTGTTGCGCCTTTGCAAGCACGGTGACCGGATGCGCCGCATTCATCTGCGCACGGGTCAACTCAAGCGACGTTTCGTATCGCTCAAGCGCGCTGCACGCATGGCTTCTGAGCGCAGCACGCAACGCCTGCAACTCCTCCCTGGTTTCACGCAGGAGCGGTATGACCGCTTCTGCCGCTGCCGAAGGGGTCGGCGCGCGATAATCCGCCGCAAAATCACAGAGCGTATAGTCCGTCTCATGTCCAATCGCAGAAACAATGGGCTTTTTGCATGCAGCAACTGCGCGCACAACGCGCTCTTCGTTGAACGTCCAAAGATCCTCCATGGAACCGCCGCCGCGCGCCAGGATGATCACACTCACGCATTCCATGCGTTCAAGCACGCCGATGGCGCGCACCACCTCATCCGCGGCTTGCGCCCCCTGCACCCGAACGGGACAGAGCAGAATGCTGGAATGCTCGTCTCTGCGCCGGGAAACATGAAGAATGTCGTGAATCACGGCGCCCGTGGGGGAAGACACGACGCCAACCGTATCCACATACGCGGGAAGCGCGCGTTTCCGCTCCGGGTCAAACAGGCCCTCTCTGCTGAGCTGATCCTTGAGGGCCAAGTATCGCTCAAACAAAACGCCCATTCCCTGCGCAGCCAGCGTTTTCGCGTAAAACTGATACTGGCCGCCGCGCGCATACAGCCCGACGCTTCCGCTGACAACCGCGCGCATGCCTTCAAAGGGTTCCACTTGCAGCATGGCGCAATCCGATGCGTACATCAGGCAGGATATGGAAGCCTGCTCGTCCTTGAGCGTAAAGAACAACATGCCTGACTGATGCATTTTGAGATTGCTCAGTTCCCCCTTGAGCTCGATATCCCGCAACAAGGGGTCCTGCTGAAAGAGACTGCGCACATATTCATTGAGCTGAGATACGCTCAGCACAAGCCTTCTTCCCATTTATTGCGCCGCTTCCAGCGTATTGGCCAGCAACATGGCAATGGTCATCTGTCCCACGCCGCCGGGAACCGGCGTCAGGAATCCGGCAACCTCGGCGGCCTCCGGCGCGACATCGCCCACAATTTTCCCGTCTACGCGATTGATGCCTACGTCGATGACAACCGCTCCCGGCTTGACCATCGACGGCTTGACAAAGCCCGGCTTTCCAACTGCCGCCACCAGAATATCCGCCTGACGGGTGATTTCGTCCAAATTCTGTGTTCTGGAATGGCAAATGGTCACCGTCGCATTCTGCGCCAGGAGCAGCATCGCCATCGGTTTGCCCACGATGTTGCTTCGGCCAATGACAACAGCGTGCTTGCCTTCGACGGGGATGTCATATGCCTCAAGCAGCTTCATCACGCCCAACGGCGTGCAGGGCACAAAGCGCGGCTGGCCATTCATGAGCCGTCCGGAATTCATCGCATGGAAACCGTCAACGTCCTTATCCGGATTGATCAGCGCCAGAACCCGCGCTTCATCCAAATGGCCGGGCAGCGGCAGTTGGACAAGTATTCCATGAACCGAGTCGTCCGCGTTCAGCGCGCGCACAACGTTCTCCAATTCCTCCTGCGCGCACGTTTCGTCCAGCCGGATGACGGTTGAACGGATCCCCGCCTTGTGGCAAGCATTTTCCTTGTTGCGCACATAAACCTGACTGGCCGGATTCTCACCTACGAGCACGACCGCCAAATGCGGCGTCACGCCCATGCGCTTCTTCTGTGCAACCTGCTCTGCAAGCTTTTCCTTCCAAGCCTTGGCAACCGCCCGTCCATCCATGATGATCGCGCTCATCTGTGCATTCCTCCTCCGCCGAATCATTTACCGTTTTGCAAAAACCGCTTGGCCCCCAGCAAAGCAACACCCACCGCGTTGTCGCCGGAGAGTTCCGGCCGCGCAAAATGCAACCTGCACGCCAAACGCCGCTTCTGCGCGCGCTCCCTCAGCATGTCTCGCAGCAGCGTCGAGGATGCCACGCCTCCGGCCAAAAGTGCCTGACGTGCGCCCGTTTCCTGACAGGCATTTTCGATCATTCGCTCGATTGTTCTCGCCAGGAAATCAAATACCTCCGCGGCAATCTGCTCACGCGTCATCGTCCCCTGCTCCAGCCAATGCGCAACCTTGTTTTCCGCACCGGCCAGATTGCAGCTATTTCCCTTGATGGAGACTCCCAGCAAGCCCTCCGCATTGGACTGCATCGCCAGTTGTTCCAGAGCCGGACCGCTCGGAAATCCCAAATGCATTCGAACGCCCGTCCGGTCAATGAGCTGCCCGGCATGCAGATCGAGGCTTCCACCCAACAGCGTCAGACGTCCGTCGTTCACCAGCAAGACTTCCGTTGTCCCGCCGGAGAGATGCAGCGCGAGGAAGGGCGACGATTCCTCAATTCCGGATTCGAACAGCGCCGCCTGCACATGGCCCTCCTGATGGCTGGCAGGATAAAAAGGCACGCGTAGCAATGAAGCAGCTGCGCGCGCCTGGCTTTCGCCTGCACGGAATACAGGCATATACGATTCCTCGACAGGGCGCGGCCGCACACTGGCGCAAACCGCGCAGATGTCCGCCGTATCCTGCCGCATGACCTGCTCAATCATGTCCGGCAAGTTCTTGACATGCTGAAACAGTCCCTGTGATTGCTGAAGGCCCCGTTCCCCCTCTCGAACCGTGAGCAGGCGACGGGCGGATGCGAGAATTCTCCCATCCAGGGATACGAGGGCCGCGGACGTCGTGTAGCAGCTGGTATCGATTCCAAGCACCGCTTTCATGCTTGCGCACTCTGCTTTCTGCTGATCGTACCGAGCACGCCGTTGACAAAAGCGCAGGACTCCTCACGCGAGTACTTTCTTGTCAACTCCACCGCTTCGTTGATCGCCACGGGAGCGGGCAAATCCGTATAAATCATTTCAAAAACAGCGAGACGAAGGATCGCCAGATCAACACGGGCCAGACGCTCAATCGTCCATCCCCGCAGACACGATGCAATCATTTCATCCAGTTGCGCCGCATGATCCCGCACACCGTGGACAACCGTATCAAGATACGCCTGATCCTTTTCGTTGGGCGCATAGTCGATCAAGTCAACCAACGTCTGTGTCTCCCCGTCTCCCCCAAAGATCTGTTCAAAAATCAGCTACATTGCAGCTTCACGCTCGATAGGACGTGCCATATTCTTCTTTTGCTCCGATCCTCATGATTTATTCGTAACGATCCAATTCATCGCGGCTGAAGAACGAAACCACACGGCGTACAAACGCCTTTTTGTCCTTCACACCCCCGATAAAAGCGCCAATCAGGCAGAAAACACCGATCAGCAGTGCTTTTCCCACGCCAATGGTCAAACAGAGCACGGCAAACACGAGCCCCACGATCGCTCCAAACAGCGCGCAGGCGCGTGTTCCCGTCGTCAGCATCTGCGCTGTAAAAGACTTCCAGTCCATCATGCCCAGTCTCCTGTCTCCGCATCATCCGTCTTTTCATCTTCCGGCTGTACGTCATTTTCCGGCTCAGTGTCAGCCACGGGCTTCTCCTGAGCGGCGGGCTGAGTCTTTTCCGGCTCATCCGTCGCCTCCTCGGAAACTGCCGTTTGAGCAACAACCTGCGCGGCAGCTTCTCCGGCGGCAGGGCTGGGCAAAGCTTCTGTCGCCTCAATGCCCAGCAGAGAAGCCGGGATGGCATACGGCGACTTGGACGTATCCTCCGTTGCGGGCATGGTGTTGTCCACAAACACGCGAACTTCTTTCACCATTACGCCGGAACAGGCTTCCAAATATTGTTTGATTTGCTTTTGCAACGCAGAAATCGCCAGCGGCATGCTGATGTCGCTCTGAAGCGTGATGTGCACATCGACAAGAATGCTTTCCTCGTCGCTGAAGAGAGAAGATGTGACCACTTTGAGCTCTGCATGCTGATTGAGGCACTTTTGCACCAGCGCATCCAGCGCCTTCAGGGAAATGCGCACCGCGCCGTTTTCGTTCTTCTGAATGGCAAAATTGCTCGAGCGGCGGCGCTTGCCCGGCAACACAACGCTCATCAGAAGCAAGAAGAACACAATGCAAACCACCGCGACGGCAATGTACACCGCTCTGGCCTTTATATCCAGCTGATTCGCGCGCTGCAACAGGGCGATGAAAGAAGCGTCAAAGGACACCTTCCCCAGGCACAGTGCAACAGCCGCTACTGCTCCAAGCAGCGCGCAAAGCGCGCAAAACAGAATGACGATTCGATCTCTCACGGGATGTTTCACCACGTATGCCTCCCTCGTGCGTATTTCTTACTCTTCTTCGGTCACGGATTCCGGCTCTTCAGAGGCATCGGGTTCCTGCGGCTCCTCGGTTTCAGTTTGCAGCTGCGCTTCCGGCTCCTGCTGCGGCTCCTGTTCCGCCTGCGCGGTCGCCTCTTCCAGCACCGGATGCTCCTTTTCCTCTTCAATGGTCAGCGCAAGCTTCTGGCTCTGCTGCATCTCCTGGTTTTCCTTTTCAAAGCTGACGCCCACAACGTGCAAATCCACTTTTTCCACATGCAGGCCCGTCATCGACTCGATGGATTTGCGGACATTTTCCTGCGCGTTGTGGCCTACCTTCTGGATGGGCATGCCGTAATCCACCGTCACGCTGACGTCCACATTCACATCTTCGCCGTTCATGTCAATCTTGACCCCGCGAGGCGTCTTTCCCTTCGCCAGGATGCCGGAAATTGCGCCGGAACCGGCAATTCCGGAAATTCCGTCCACCTCCGTGGTCGCCACAGAGACGATGGTCGCGATGACTTCATTGGCGTATGTGATCTGACCGTTTTCCTGGTCCTTTTCCTTGTCAATGGTATTGTTTTCGTTCATTTCAAAAACACCTCCCTATGGATACTCATTAGTATATCAGATTTTCGTCGTCTGCACAATTCTTCTTCGTCATTTTTTTGTGAGAATGATTTTGACGTCCGCGGGTTCCATGCCGGTCTGCGTACAAACAGCGTCGATTACCCGCGCTTGATCGCCTTCCTCACCCATCGCAGCATAGGGCATCATGATGGTCATGATTCCCGCCCCGCAAACGGCTGATACATTTGAAAAGCCCATTTGTTCCAGGCAAGCGACGCTCCGCGCTTCCAGCTCCATCCGCTCGGCAATCTGCGTCATCTGGGTGAGCGCGCTTTGGCGTGTCTTGGTGTCGGTTTGCGCGTTGTCAATCACGGCCTGAAGCATCGCAATCTCCTCTTGCCGCTGCTGCGCCAGCCTTGCGGCCGCGTCCTGGGACGAATCCGCCGTTTCTGCCGGCAGCGTCGCACGCGTCGTCGCAACGCTTACCGTCTGTTCCGGAACCCCTCTGGCGCCCATCCATCCGCATAGGGCAAGGAGCGCCAAAAGCAACGCACAGCTGATCCCTCTTGCGCGCCGCATACACATTTCTTTCATTGTAATCCTCCTTCCGATGCGCTCATCACGCTCACAGCAGACGCTTGCAACCCCAGCAAAGCGCAGAGCGCCTGCGTCAATTGCATGCGCACAATGGGGTCATCCGCCCCCTCCGCTACGGCCACAGCCCCGCAAGGGACTGCCTCCGTGCCTGTTCCCTGCCCGGAAAACAAACCGTTTTGTCCGGTTGCAGGTGTCTCGCGCACGCGGATGACGACTTCCACACGACCGGCGCCGTCCATGGCCGAAAGCGCCTTGGCGATTCTGGCTTCTAAAGACGTTCCGCTCTCCTGACCCATACCGGCAAAAACCAGCACCAGCAAAAGTGCAATCACGATAAGCCAAGCGC
>CALVTV010000130.1 GCA_944363005.1 uncultured Clostridia bacterium
GCCCTGTGCTCGAGGCAGAAAGGGAACACAAGGAAACTGCTATCCACCGTTCGCGGACACTCCTCAACCCCTCTCCAATGGCGCACAGCGGTCTTTGCGGCCCTGTACACGTAGCCGGAGGAGGTGCTCAACCTATCACATTGAATCGACGGAGGTTATCCCATGAGCTTACTACTGAGCGTCCTGGAGCAAGGCCTGATTTACGCCATCCTCGCCCTGGGCGTCTACATCACTTTCAAAATCCTCGACTTTCCGGACATGACCGTCGATTCATCCTTTCCGCTCGGCGCTGCTGTGACCGCATGGATGATTGAAGCCGGATGTCCGCCTCTGCTCACGCTCCCCGTTTCGATCGCAGCGGGTGCAATGGCGGGCGCCGTGACCGGCTTCATCCACGTAAAACTGCACGTGGGCGACCTGCTCTCGGGCATCATCGTCATGACGGGTCTGTACTCCGTCAACCTGCATATCGCCGGGCGCGCGAACGTGCAGCTCTTCTCCTTTGACACGATGTTCAAGAATGACCTGGTTTCTTCCCTGCCGGCTGGCGCGCAGGTTTACGCTCCGGTGCTCATTCTGGCTGTGCTGACGATCGTCGTCAAGCTGCTCATGGACGGCTATCTTGCCACCAAATCCGGCTTCCTGCTACGCGCCACGGGCGACAATCCTGCGCTCGTTGCCTCGCTGGCCAAGGACAGCGGCAAGGTCAAAATCCTCGGCCTGTCCATTGCCAACGCGCTGGTTGCGCTCTCAGGCTGCGTCATGTGTCAGTATCAGCGATACTTCGACATCTCCATGGGCACGGGCACACTCGTGCTCGCCGTCGCCTCGGTCATCGTCGGCACACAGCTTCTGCGCGGATTCCGCTTTCTGGGCGCAACGTTGGCCGTCGTCATCGGTTCCATCCTGTACAAGGGATGCGTTGCCCTCGCGCTGAGCCTGGGCCTCTCTCCGTTCGACCTCAAACTCATCACTGCCGCGCTTCTGCTGGCCATCATCGTGGCCGGCGGCCGCAGAAAGAAGGGCAAACGCCATGCTTGAACTGCGCAATATCGTCAAGGTCTATCAGGGCGGAACCGTCAATGAAACCTGCCTGTTCAACGGCTTCTCCCTCACCATTCCGGATCACCAGTTCGTCTGCGTGGTGGGTTCCAACGGTTCGGGCAAGACCTCCATGCTCAACATCATCTGCGGCTCCATCCCCATCGACGAGGGCCAGGTGTTCATCGGCGGGGAAAACATCACGCACATGCCGGAACACAGGCGCCATCGCCGCATTGGGCGTGTCTATCAGAATCCTTCGATGGGTACCTGTCCGTCGATGACAATTCTTGAAAACCTCTCCATGGCGGACAACAAGGGCAAGCCTTTTAATCTGACCCGCTGCGTCAACCGCAAAAAGATGGACGTCTACCGCGACATGCTCGCACAGCTGGGTCTGGGCCTGGAGGACAAGATGGGCGTGCTGGTGGGCAACCTCTCCGGCGGCCAGCGCCAGGCCTTGGCGCTGCTGATGAGCACGATGACGCCCATCGAGTTCCTGATTCTGGATGAACACACCGCTGCGCTCGATCCCAAGACAGCGGAGGTGATCATGCAACTGACGGGGCGCATCGTGGCAGAAAAGAAGCTGACAACCATCATGGTCACGCACAACCTGCGCTACGCCGTGGAGTACGGCGACCGCGTGCTGATGATGCATCAGGGGCACGCCGAGCTCGACCTCGCCGGGGAAGCGCGCCGCGCCCTGCGCGTGGAGGATCTGCTTCAGCGTTTCAACGAAATCTCTGTGGAATGCGGTAACTGACCGCCATAATGCAATGACTTTCTGTCAACCATATACAAACCGTCAAAGCGCGCTTGCTCTGGCGGTTTTTCTGTTCTATAATATGGCAGTTCTCGTTGTTTCCCCCGAGATTCGCCCCGTGGCGAGTACCGTTTTCACGCATATACATGACAGTTTTTCTTACAAAGGAGCGACAGCAATGATCGGAATGGGCACGCTCATCAATGCAGCCTGCGTGCTGCTGGGCGGCGCGTTGGGCTTTCTCTTCGGCAAGGCACTCAAGCGACGCTATCAGGATATCATGGTAGCTGCCTGCGGCCTGAGCACAGTTTTCATTGGCGCGGCTGGCGCGTTCAAGTACATGCTGGTGCTCGAGGGCGGCGCGCTGTCCACCTCCGGGGAGATGATGCTGGTCATCTCCATGTGCCTGGGCGGCCTGCTTGGCGAGGTACTGAACATCGAGCACCACATCGAGCGCTTCGGCGATTTTCTGCGTCAGAAGAGCCACAGCGAACGCGACCCACGCTTTATTGAGGGGTTTACCTCGGCTTCCTTCACGCTCTGCATCGGCGCGATGGCGATCATCGGCCCCATGAACGACGCGCTCTATCACGACTACACGCTGCTGGTCACCAAGGGCATACTGGATGGAATCATCGTCATGGCGCTCACCTCCTCGCTGGGCAAGGGCGCGGTATTCTCCGTCATCCCGCTGGTGATTTGGCAGGGGCTGATGACGCTGCTGGCGGCACTGATCGGGCCGTTGATGACCGACGCGGAACTGGCCAACCTTTCGCTCGTCGGCTCGGTACTGATCTTCTGCGTCGGCCTCAATCTGGTTTTCGGCAAGAAGGTCAAAGTGGCCAACTACCTGCCCTCGCTGGTAGTCGCCGTGCTCTTTGCACTCTTCGCCTGACGCCCCTCGGCCATAGAAAAACCCGCACGTTCTGTGCGGGTCTTTTTTCTTTACATCTGCACATCCTCGCTTCGGACAAAACCGTACCAGTCCTCCCCTTCGATGTTGACGCTCACATAGCAAACGTCAAGGCTATCCTCGCCCACATCCATTCCTTCGCCAAGCACCGACAGCTGCGTGCCCTCCAGGATCATGCACAGCTCGCAGGAACCCGTCAGAGGATCGGCAAAGAGCGAGGTAGCGCGCCCAGCCGTGCCAGCGCAGCCTTCAAAACGCAAAGGTTGAGAGAGCGCAAGCACGCGCGCGAGCTGTTCATCCGTCGCGGCGTCCACCCAGCCCATCCGGTATTCGCCCTCGCCGGCGGGATAAAACACCAATAGCCAGTTGTCCGCGCAGCCGATG
>CALVTV010000131.1 GCA_944363005.1 uncultured Clostridia bacterium
TCGGCACGTTTACCTCACCGGGCGACTACGGCAACCGGCGCGGTCAGCTCAACCCATCCTGGTGGGACAACAACAACACGCAGTATGGCATGATCCATCGCGTCTTAATCACCGAAGAAGGAACGCAGCTGGACGACGAGCTTTTCCCCAACTTCACCATTTCAAGCCTGCATCTGAGCGAGCTCGACTACATCAGCCTGACAATTGGAGTGGAAAAGGACGCCCGATACGTCGGGGGACTCAGCCTCTTCGGCGAAAAATTCGGCGATCACCCTCAGCCGATCGTCATGCGGGCGATCTTTTAATCCCCGAATGCATTTCATAACACAAAAAACGCGGCTCTCCTTGCACACCGGCGAAGGAGAGCCGCGTTTCATTTGTTGTCTTCTGTTTACAGCACAGCCAGACACCCCAGCGCCGTCAGCACCGCCGGAATGGAGATCATTTCGCCGTACTTGACGAACGTCAGGAAGGAGAACTTCACCGAGTGCTCCTTGACGATGCTCAGCCACATGATGCCCGCCAGAGCGCCCACCGGCGTGAGCATTGCGCCCAGGTTGCTGCCCAAAATGACCGCATACACCGCCGCCGCGCTGGCATGCGAGCTGCTGAGCATGGAGGTAAACAGCACGCTCATGGGGATGTTGTTGATCACGTTGCTCGCCGTAAACGACGCCAGACCATAGGCGAACGGATTGTCCGGCAGGCTGCGCGCCAGGTTCTCGGTGATGCCTGCGCGGTTGAGCGAGAGGATCAGCAGGAACATGGACAGCAGGAACGGCGCCAGCGTCCAGGGCAGCTTCTTCATCGTGCGCGCCAGGATCGCTTTATCGCCCCCGCGCACCGTCAGATAAGCCGCCGCGATGGCCATGCAGGCCACCGCGAAGACGAACGCGACAATCCACATTTCAAAGCCCACATACGAAGCCGCCGCCATCGCCACAATGCTCATTCCCAGGAACACGAGCCCAATCCCGGAGAGCGAACGGCTCCAGGGCGTCTGTTCTACAGGAAGCACCTCGATAGGCTTCACCAGACTGCGGCGGAACACCAGAAAGAGCACCGCCAGGGATGCCGTTCCCGCAATCAGCGTCACGGGCACCATGTGCCGGGCATAATCAAAGAAGTCAATGCCGAACGCCGTGGAGATGTAGATATTGGTCGGATTGCCGAAAATGAAGAACATGCTCCATGTGTTCGCCGCCACGAATTCTCCGAAGATGTACGGAATGGGATTGATGCCGCTTCGCTTGGAGAAGTACAGGATGAAGGGCGTAAAGGTGAGAATGATGATGTCATTGGACGTGAACACCGTCAGCACGGACACCACCGCAAAGAGAATGAAGAAGCACTTCATCTGGCTGGTTCCCGCCAACTCCACCACGCCCGACGCCAGGTGGTTGTAGAATCCCGCCTCATCCAGGAATACGGAAATTGCCGTCATCGAGAAGAACAGCACGAGGATTTTGAGCGGATTGACGGCCGTATTCGAGAAAAACGAAGCGCGAATATCCTCAGGGGAAACAAAACCCGCCAACACGGACACCAGTGCGCCCGCCAGCGCCACCACCCAATACAAAGACACCCTGCGCTTGCCCAACGGCAGCGATGCGTTGGTCACAATGCTGGCGATCACGCCCGCGGCCGTGAGGAAAAAAAGAATCAATTGCGGAAGCATAGGCTAGCCCTTTCTGCTCAAAATTTCCTGTAGATTATAGCGCCGCTAGGAAACATTTTCAATAGGGCAAATATGCCATTTTTCGAGACAAATCCTGCGCAAATTCCACGCGAAATGCATTAAGATGTCTTTACGCTGCTTTCTGTTCGCCCTCCGGGAAAATGATCTTGTTGATAGAAAAAGCAGATCGCAGAATCAAGTCAAACTGTAAATTGCAATGACTCATCGAAATTCTCTGAACGCGAACAGTGAAGATCCTCCCCTTTTTCCTTGAGTTCAACAGCCTATCGGTAGTGCCCATCCGTTCCGGATGTTATATCTGCTTGTCACTCTTTCACACGCGAATGCGTAAAATCTTTGTAAGCAAAGGCAAACGCCTTGCTTTTGAATGCATCTATGTTATAATGAATTTGGATGACCGATTTCGATCAGAAAAGGAGAGATACCCATGAAGAAATTCCTCGGTCTGTTCCTCGTGTTGGCCATGCTGCTTGGTTCCATGGCCGTTGCGCAGGAGAATGCTGCACAGCTCTCGCAGGATGTCGTGGTACTCTTTACCAGTGACGTTCACTGCGGCATCGATCAGGGCTTCGGCTATGCCGGCCTCGCCGCCGTGCGCGACAGCCTGGAGGCCGCCGGCAATCACGTATTGCTGGTGGACAACGGCGATGCCATTCAGGGCGAGCCCGTCGGCACCATGACCAACGGCCAGGCGCTCATTCAGCTGATGAACGCCGTGGGCTATGACATCGCCATTCCGGGTAACCACGAGTTCGACTACGGCATGGAGCGCTTCCTGGAGCTGACGGAAATGGCGAACTTCCCCTACATCAGCGCCAACTTCAACAAAGAAGGCGAGCTGGTCTTTGCACCCTACGTGGTCAAGGAATTCGACGGTGTGCAGATCGCCTTTGTGGGCGTGACCACGCCCAAGACGCTCACCTCTTCGACCCCGAAGTATTTCCAGGACGAAGACGGTCAGTTCATCTACGGCTTTATGCAGGATGAAACGGGCGAAAAGCTCTACGAAGCCGTTCAGACTGCCGTGGATGACGCGCGCGCGGAAGGCGCGGATTACGTGATCGTGCTCGGCCATATGGGCAACGAGGCGGAAGCCCAACCCTGGACGTATGCGGATGTCATTGCCAATACCACGGGCATTGACGCCTTCCTGGACGGCCACAGCCACGACACCGATCAGGTGACCATGACCAACAAGGACGGAGAAGACGTGCTTCGCTCTGCTTGCGGTACCAAGCTCGCGGGCATCGGCTATCTGCGCATCGCAGTGGATGGAACGCTCTCCGCGGGATTGTACACCTGGAATAACGACGTGTCCGTTCCGGCTCTGCTGGGCATTGAAAACGATGTGAGCGCCGCCGTCAAGGAGGCCACCGCCGAGCTCGACGAAAAGCTGGGCGAAGTCGTCGCCAAGACGAATGTGGAGCTCACCATCAACGACCCAACCGCCGTCATGGACGACGGCACGCCCGTGCGCATCATTCGCAACGCCGAGACCAATCTGGGCGACCTGTGCGCCGACGCGTATCGCGACCAGTCCGGCGCCGATATCGCCTTTGTCAACGGCGGCGGCATTCGCGTATCCATCCCCGAAGGCGACATCACCCTCAACGACATCCTCAAGGTGCATCCGTTCGGCAACGCCATGTGCGTGGTGGAGGCGACCGGCCAGCAAATTCTGGATGCGCTCGAGTGGGGCGCCCGGTCCGTACCGGGGGAAAACGGCGGCTTCCTGCAAGTCTCCGGCCTGACGTACGAAATTCATACGTACATTGAGTCCTCTGCCAAGGCGGACGAGAACACGATGTTCGCGGGCGTCGAAGGCGAATACCGCGTCAAAAATGTAATGGTGGGCGGCGAACCGCTCGACCTGGAAAAGACGTACACCCTGGCTTCCCATAACTACATGCTCAAGAATGGCGGCGACGGCTTCAATATGTTCATCGGCTGCCCCATCCTTCAGGATGAAGTCATGCTGGACAATCAGGTACTCATCAACTACATCACCGGCACATTGGGCGGTGTTGTTGGCGAGCCCTATGACGCGCCTTACGGCGAAGGCCGCATCGTAGCCGTGGCAGAAAAGCCTGCTGAATAACCAAAACAGCCCTTTCCCGCATGGGAAAGGGCCTTTCTTTTACCCAAAAGCCCTCGCTGACAAGCGAGGGCTTTTCATTCATTGGCTTTCAACCGCGCCTAGCGGAGAAGATTCGTTCACAGGTCGCAGCCGTAGACCTCCAGCTGGCGCAACGCCGGAAATGCCGATGGCATGTCGCACTTAATCAGCCGGTGCAAGCGCAAAGAGCGCACCCGATGCTTCCCCAGTGCGATGCGTTGCGGCCCGTCCACGCCCTCAAGCGGGAATGTCTTTTCGTATCCATCGCTGAGCGTGACCGTTCCCTCAATCCAGTACGCATCGTGCGGAAAATCCGCGCGAAGGTACAGCACAAGCGTGTCAATCTCCACCTCGCGCCCGAAATCAAGCGTCAATTCCGCATCCGTGCGCGTGCCGATGCCCCAGCTGCCGAACGGCCACTGTCCATGACCGCACGCGATATGCTGACCATCGATCACGTTTCGCGCTGCAAACACGCTTTCATCGCGGGTTTCCACATTGGCCGTAGCATGCGGGTAGGCGTCCACCTCACCGCGCTGATCGGCCGGATTGCGCGCCAGATTGCGGTATTCGCGCGCATCATCCGGCACCACGGAAATCAGGTGCACCGAGCCCGCAAACGCTTGCGGCGGATAGACCGCCAAGTTGTCCCCCGCAAGCGGCACGCGATAGATCATGCTCCGCTGCGGCAGATACACGCAGGCCGGAGCAACAGCTTGATCCACCTGCACGCGCACCCGCTCCTGATCGGCCGTCAGGACAATCTGATCCCCCGGCTCATAGGTTCCCTCAAAGAGCAGCGACGCCTCCTGCGTCCCTTCGGCCCGGGCAAGCGTCTGACCGTTGCGCACAATCGATATCGTATACATAGGCCCTCACGCTCTGGCCATCCACAGCCGCGCATCCGTACCGCGCAGCTTGCAGAGGGCTTCCACGAAGAAATAATCGCCATAGAGGATGTTGACATGGCGGCCCGCGCCGTCATTGTGATACGAAGCCGTGCACTTTTGAAGGATGCCCAGGCTCCCCTCGCTCCAATCGGCGCACAGGTCATTGAGCGCACGCAGCAGGCGCATGGCCGCCTCGCGGTACGTCTCCCCTTCCTGCCCTCCAACGAGGTTGGCCAGTTCAAGGAGTCCGCAAGCCGCGCAGGCACCCGCAATGTTGTCGATCCGCTCTTCATCCTTGGGCTGACAGAAATCGCAGTCCGTCAGGCCATCCTCCCGAATGTTGGCCATGAAGTACTTTGCGCAACGGCGCGCCGTATCGAGATAGCGGGCTTCGCCCGTGTTGATCGCGCTGAGCGTAAAGCCGTATAGCGCCCATGCCTGACCGCGGCTCCAGCTGGAACCGGGGGCATATCCCTGCCCGCCGGGGCGCTCAAGCGGCTTGCCGGTCTTGGAACCGAAGATGACGATATGACAGCGGCTTCCGTCCCCGCGCAGGAATGCCCGCATGGTCGCGTCCGCGTGAATCTTGGCAATGGCCTCGAAACGCGGGTCCTTCGTCTGTTCGGATGCCCAGTGCAGCAGGCACAGGTTCATCATGCAATCGATGATCGCATAACCGGTGCGGTCCTCCCCCGGCCATGCGCGAATAAAGCCAACCGGGTTAAAGCGCCCTGCCAGCAGCGTTGCGGCATGCAGCGTATCCGTGCGCGCCTGCGCATCGCCCGTCAACCGGTAATGCGCGCCGGTCGAGAGCAAGTACATGAACCCCACATCGTGATTGAGCAAATCAAACGTGCGAAACTCGCGCGTCAGCAGCTCTTCGACGCGACGCGCCTCCTCCCGGAAGCCTTCTTCGCCCGTCGCCGCATAAAGTTGCCACATCATCCCCGGCCAGAATCCGCCTGTCCACCAGCTGTTCCCGTCAAAGGGGGCGCCCACATAGTGGCCGCCGTCCGCCATGTACGGAATGATGCCCTGCTCTGCCGCTTTACGGGCGCCGCGCGCAAACTTTTCGCACGCACGCGCAAACGCTTCATCAATCCACTTTTCCATATGTCAAAACCTCCGTAGGGGGATTTTCCCAGGCCGAACGCCCGCCTGTCCGGGTGCCCAGCACCGCGCTCACGAGCAGATGTTCTCCGGGTTCGAGCTTTGCCGTCAAAGTGGGCAACAGCGTGCGCGGAACCATCAAATTCGTGTTGGGTTCCGGCATGACGATCGTGCCCGCCTCGTATCCGGCCAGCGCGCGCACGCCGCTCACGCCCCAGGGCGCAACGACGGCAGCGCAGTCCGCCTGCACAATCTCTTCCGGGCGCACCGCATGCTGCGCGTAGACCACGCTGCCATCCGAGCCATCGCGCGAGATCGCATAGCCGCCTTCCGCCGCATAGAGCACGCGATCGGTTTGGATGCGATGGATGCGCAGATGCCATTCGCCCATGGGCCGAATCTCCGTGCGCACCGTCACGCCGGCAAACGGATGCCAGGTCGAGCGGACGGCTTCCTGCGTGAGCTCGTAGTCCGAGCAGCCGTACCGAGGATGATAGGTGTCTCCGTCCTCACTCAGCGCGAGCATGTTGTCAAATGCGCCGTCCTTGAGCAGCTTTTGCGCCTTGCAGACGCTGAAGCCGAACACCGTCGAATAGACGAATTTTTCGTATTTCGCCTCGTCGTGGCTGTGTTCATGCGCACGGTTGCCCGCCGCGAATGCCATGACGTGACTACCGTCTGCGCTGCGTTCAATGAGCATGCGGGCATGCGGCTGCAACGCGCGCAACGGCACGCTGGGCGCCTTTTCCTCCGCCTGCCAGAACGGATGATCTTCCGGCAAGGCCAAGCAGGCAAACGCCTTCATCGCCCAATACGGCGAACCCGGCGCGTTATATCCCTCCGCCATCAACAGGTTCGGATACCCGTATCCGATGGTCAGCACCCCATCGCGCGTGAAAATGGGCTTTCGGAACCACTTGCGCATGTTGCCCAGCAACAGATACTTCATTTCTCCGTAGCCGATCTCCGGCGTTTGCGCTTCAGCCAGCGCCTGCGCCGCATAAAAAGCGCCCTGCGCAAAGCGATAGGTGAGGCTGCGCCCATAGGGCAACGCCTCCGCCGAATTGTCAAACCAGCAGGCAAAGTCGCGAGCCATCTTCCCGGCGCGTTCGATGAACATGCGGCTGCGCTTCGAATCGATCTTTTCCATCACGCGCGCATAGACGAGGCCGTAATAATGGAAAGCCCACATCGTATAGTACTCGCGCTGGTTGAAATAGTCGAAATACCAGCCGTCGCCCTCATAATGCTCCTCGATCATCGCCAGATCCTTTTCAAGCCGCTGCGCATCATAGGACAACTTGCAAATCATGAACCCGATATTGACCAGCACGCGGAAGAATGTCCAGTTGTTCTTGGGCATGTCGTGATGATTGATCTGATCGAGCCAGGCGTGCAGCTGCTTTTGCGTGCGTTCCGGCAAATCGAAGAAAAAACGCTCCGGCGTGAGCGCCATGCCCATGCCAAAGACCGCCATTTCCACAAGCCGCTGGTCGAAGTCCTCCACCTCGCCCCAATACTCCGGCGACTCGGGATCCGCGCCGTGTATAATTCCCTCCCGCCAGTGCGGCCAGAGAATGGTCACGCAGTTGCACCCTCCCGCCAGCATGGGCACAATCGCCCAGAGCGGACGCGCAAACGCCTCCATCTGCGCGATGTCGTCCGGATAGGCCGCGCCGGTATCCCCCAGGTGCAGCCGCGCCTTTCCGGGGCTGAGCAACGGGATGAGCGGCTCAATGAGCTGTATCGCAGCCCGTTCCACGTCCGCCCGGGAACGGAGCGGATTTTCCCTAACACAGTTCCCCATTGTATTCCTTCCTCTCCATGGTAAATGTCTGTTC
>CALVTV010000132.1 GCA_944363005.1 uncultured Clostridia bacterium
AAGATGCCGCGGCTGACGGTTGTAATGACGCTGGCGCCCGCCTCGATGGCAGCGCGCGCGTCTTCCCATTCCCGGACAGCGTGATAATTAAGCCCATAACATTCGGCCAGCGCAGAAAACAGGGAAATCGAGGTCGCGGTGTATTCCGCGCGATACTTGGTCTTTCGGGTGTTGTTGCCCGCCGCATAGGATGCGCAGATCAAGGGCAGATGGCTCAAAAAGTCGTCCCCAGTGGTAGGATACGTCAATTCATGCGAGCGGTCGCAGCGGTAGCCGTTAATCGAGCAAACACAATACGGAAATCCTTCCTCCGGCTTCCGGGCAAAGGCGATGAGTTCCGGCAAGCGTTCGCTTGGCACCTGGCAGGCGATCGCCATGGCGACGGACGTCGGGCCGCATCCGGAATCCTTAAAGATTCGGTAGTTTTTGCTGTACACGGGTTCATACAGGGAGCGCGCCCATTGCGGATCGTTCTGCGCGTAATACTGCATCGGGCCGCGGCCGGGCACGTCCACAACGCGGCTGTATTCGCTGTCTTCCTGGGCGAAGCCCGTGCAGCCGAACAGAAACAGCAGGCACAGGGCGAGAAACACGAAGTATCGCTTTATACAACAGGGTTCATTCTCCTTTGAAGCGGGCGCTGTGGGATGTGCGCGCTTGCCTTCGGGCAGCAAGCGGCTTGTGATGCCGTTGGTCATGGGTTCCTCCTCTGCGTGCATTTGTGCATGCTCTAGTATACGACAAAATGTCCGCGAAAGAAAGAACCAATTTCTTACTTTTGAAAAGGCTTGTCTGTCCGCGCGCCGTGGGGTATAATGAAACCAGCAACGATTCAGGAGGGATGGTTATGGATCTCAAACGAATTCTCGCCGCCGTGGATCATACGCTTCTTGCCCCGGAAGCCACATGGGCGCAAATTGAGAGCATTTGCGACGACGCCATGGCGTATCATACCGCGACCGTATGCATTCCGGCCAATTACGTCGCGCGTTGCAAGGCATATATGCAGGACAAGGAAAATCGCGTTGGAATCTGCACGGTGATCGGATTCCCGAATGGATATTCCACAACGGCGGTTAAAGTCTTTGAAACGGCGGATGCGGTCAAAAACGGCGCGGACGAAATCGATATGGTGATTCCCATTGGCGCGCTCAAGGATGGACGGGATGCTGATATTCTGAGCGAAATCAACGCGATTAAAGCGGCTTGCGTGGGCCGGACGCTCAAGGTAATCATCGAGACCTGTCTGCTGACCCGGGAAGAGAAGCTGCGCATGTGCGATATCGTTTCGCGTTCCCAGGCCGATTTCATCAAGACGAGCACCGGATTTTCTTCCGGAGGCGCGACGTTTGAGGATATCGAGCTCATGAAAGCGCATATGGCGCCGGACAAGGGGATCAAGGCGGCCGGCGGCATTGCATCTTTGGAGGATGCGCAGCGCTTCCTCAATCTGGGCGCCACGCGGCTGGGAACGAGCCGGATTGTGAAGCTTGTCAAGCGCGAGCAGGCGACCGGATATTGACGGATGACCGGCAGGCTGCCGGTGGCATGAACGGCGAAGAGCTGCAAGTTCCGCGGCTTTCTGCCCGAGAAGATGCCTGGCAAGGGAACGACAAAAGGCCTTGCTCCGTGAGGTTTGCGGAGCAAGGCCTTTGCTATGGGTTGAAAACCGGGGAAACCGTTAGAACCGGGCGGCAACTGAAGAAGCAATCAGTCGTCCGCGGAGGCGGCGGGCACGACGCGGGGCGTGATGTCGCCGGACTTGGTGAGCGCGATGCGCGTGAGCGTCGGGCCGACCAGCTCATAAATCAGCACGCCGAAGAGCACGATATTGCGAACCATCTGGCCGCCTTCGCCGAGCGTCTGCGCAACGGTGACGGACATGCCCAACGCGACGCCGGCTTGCGGCAGCAGCGTGATGCCCAGATAGTGCTGGATCAGCGGTTCGCAATGCACGGCCTTTGCGCTCAGGTAAGCACCGACGTACTTGCCCAGCGAGCGCGCGAGGATGTACGCCGCGCCGATGCCGACGATGGCGGCATTGGTGAACACGCCCAGTTCCAGCTCCGCACCGCTGAGCACGAAGAAGAGGATGAACAGCGGCGCCGTCCAGCGGTCGGTCTTGCCCATGATCTCCTCGGAAAAATCGCAGACATTGCAGAAGACCGTGCCCAGCATCATGCAAACCAGCAGGGAGGAGAAGGCAACCTTCACCGGCCCGATCTCAAACTCGATCATGGAGAGCGCGACGGTCATGATTACGAACGTGATGGACAGCGACAGGCGCTTGCTGTTGGATTTGAAGTACTTCTCCACGGCGGAGAACACAAAGCCCATCAGCGTGCCCAGGCCGAGCGAAGCGACGATCTCGATGAACGGCTCAAGCAGGATACTCATCAGATCGAACTGCCCCAGGTTGATGGCCTTGGCCACGCCAAAGCTCACGGAAAAGACGACCAGGCCCACCGCGTCGTCGAGCGCGACGATCGGCAGCAGCAGATCGGTCAGTTTGCCTTTGGCCTTGTACTGGCGCACGACCATCAGCGTGGCGGCCGGGGCGGTTGCCGTGGCAATGGCGCCCAGCGTGATGGCATCCGCCAGCGGCAGGGCATCGCCCAGGACGAACTGGTGCAGCGCGATCAGCACAACATCGACCAGCAGCGCGGCCGCCAGAGCCTGAAAGATGCCGATGATCGTCGCCTGACGGCCCGTCTGGCGCAGCTGAGACAGGCGGAATTCGTTGCCAATGGCGAAAGCGATGAAGCCCAGCGCAACGTCATTGAACAGCGAGAGCGCCTTGACTTCGGTCATGGCGGTGAAGCCAAGGCCCGAAATGCCCAACCGGCCCAGGCAGTACGGGCCAATGAGAATGCCGGCGATCAGGTAGCCCGTGACAGCGGGCATCTTGAGCGGCTTGACGAAGCGCGAAACCAACAGGCCCGCGCACAGCGCGATGGATATGGAAAGCAGCGTCTCCATGGTGATCTCCTTTGTTTTCCTTGGGTTCCTCATTTTGCAAAGTGTATTATACCACCGGGATTTTGCCCGCGAAAGCCGCAATTTTGACGGAGATTGAAGGGAAAAACTGGTTCATTTGATTGCGCGTGCGGTCCATGGGGGAAAACCAGTGCGCAGGCCCCAAAACAGGTTGATTTCCCGGCGAAAAAATCGCGCGCAATGATTGACAGCGCGGAAAAAAACTGATATCATAGAAAGGCAAGCCGCTCGGGACAGGTCTGTCAAAACGCATGTCGTTACCTAAACCCGGCGAGTATATCATGAGGAGGTGTCACCTATGTACGCAATTATCGCGACTGGTGGCAAGCAGTACCGCGTCAGTGAAGGCGACGTGATCTACATCGAGAAGCTCGATGCGCAGGTTGACTCCACGGTTTCTTTCGACGTCCTGCTCGTGGGCAACGACGGCGACGTCAAGATCGGCACTCCGGTTGTCGAGGGTGTGAAGGTCGAGGGCAAGGTCGTCGGCCAGATCCGCGGCGAGAAGATTGTCGTCTTCAAGTACAAGGCCAAGAAGAATTATCGCCGTAAGCAGGGCCATCGTCAGCCGTACACCAAGGTGGAAATCACCAAGATCGGCTGAGAAGTGACCACCGATGACCACGATCACGGTTTATCAGCGGCAGGACGGTGCGCTCGCGGGCTTTGAGGCCAGCGGACATGCCGGCGCCGTCAAGGTTCGGGGGTACGATCTGGTTTGCGCCGCGGTTTCCGCGCTTACGCAGACCGGGGTCAACGCGCTCGAAGCCGTAGCCGGGGTTACGCCGGCGGTAAAGGTTCGGGACGGATACCTGCGCTGCATCCTGCCGGAGGGCATGGAGCTGGAGCAGGCGGCCCGCGCGGACATCGTGCTCCGTACGGTCATTCAGGGACTGACAGACATTCAGAACATCTATCCGAAGCTGATTCGGATACAGCAAAAAGAATGGAGGCAAGCAGATGCTTACGATGAATCTTCAGCTCTTCGCGCATAAGAAGGGCACCGGTTCTTCCCACAACGGCCGCGACAGCGAATCCAAGCGTCTCGGCGCCAAGCGCGCGGATGGCCAGTTCGTGCTGGCGGGCAACATCCTGTATCGTCAGCGCGGCACGCGCATTCATCCCGGCAACAACTGCGGCATCGGCGGCGACGACACGCTCTTCGCCCTGGTGGACGGCGTGGTTCGCTTCGAGCGCATGGGCAAGAAGAAGACCCGCTGCAGCGTGTACCCGGTCGCGCAGTAATCCCGCGAGGAACAAACAAACGCGAGGAAGCCAATTTCGGTTTCCTCGCGTTTTTTGTGTTGTTGAGGGGGACGGGTCAGAGGACGCGCGCCATGAATTCGTAGGCGGAGAAATCGGCGACTTTGCCCGTTTTGGAAAAGCCGTTTTTTGCCCAGAAAGCCGCGCTCTGCGGGTTGCCCTGATCGATGGCGAGCTGCACGCTTTCAAAGCCCTGCGCGGCCCATTCCCGGCAAGCGCTTTGCACGATTTCGCTGCCGGTGCCCCGGCCCTGATGGGCGGGATGCATCATAAAAAAGCCAATCCAGACGGTGTCCGCCTTGGGATAGCCGAGCACCCAGTCCATCATGGCGATGAGCGCGTCCCCGTCGAAGAAGCCCACAAAGAACTTGTCGCGCATGCTGCGGCCCGGCGGCAGGGCGGTCAGGTCCTGCAAGAGGTTCTCGCGCGTCGCAAGCGGCGGATGATAGCGGTAGAAGAGTTCATTGCCCCGGCAGATTTCAAGCATGGGCTCGATATCCCCGGCCTCCAAACGCCGGACGACAAAGGGGATGTCCATCGTTCAAAACCTCCTTGTGAACGGGCGGTAAGAAAAAAGGACGGCACGCGGCCGCCCTTCTTCAAACCAGCAGCAGGCTCATCAGCGGTACGCTCACCAGCGAAAGCAAGGTGGAATACGCGATAGCCCTCGCGGCGAATGTAGTATCGCCGCCGTAAAGCTCGGCCTGCATCGCGGTCATCGTGCCCGCGGGCATGGCCGTCAGCAGGAATACGGTCTGCGCGACAGCCGGATCAAGCGGCAGCAGCGAAAGCGCGCCGAACGCTACCAGCGGCAAGACGAGCAGCCGCAGCAGCGCGGCGGTGTGGTAGTCCGGATCGCGGAAGTCGCGCAGGTGAATGCCGCTCACGCGCGTGCCGATGAGCAGCATCGACAGCGGCGTCGTCAGCCCGCCGATGAGCGAGAGTACCTGCGCGGGCACGGCGGGAATTGTAAAATTGAGGCAGAAGAACGCAATGCCGATGGCCGCGGCGATGACGTTGGGGTTGAGCAACACGCGGCGCAGGCGGATGTTCTGGCGGCCCTGATACAGACTCACGCCGATCGTCCAGGAAATACAGGTGAAGGCGATGTTGTAAGCGACGGCGTAGATCATCCAGTCCGGATTGATGGCCAGGATGATGGGATAGCCCATGAATCCGCAGTTGGAAAAGCCCTCCAGATTCGCCAGCACGGCCATGCGGCTGTGGGGCCGCTTGCGAAAGAGCAGCAGCGCCAGTCCCAGGCCAAAGAGGATCACCACGGAGGAAAGGCCCAGCGTGATCAGAAAATTGACCAGCACGTCCATGGAAAACGGACGCTGCATGTTATAGACGGTCAGGCAGGGCAGGGTGACATGCACCACCAGCTGGGTAGTGCCGCGAATGGTTTCGTCGGTGAAGTAGCGGAGCCGGCGGCACAGCGCGCCGACGAGCACGACGCCAAAGAGCACGATGACCTGGGTTGTGATCGACATACTAGACTCCTTCGCTGCGGCTTGGCTTTAGTTGTTGAGCGGCCGGATCAGGATGAACGGCGTGAGCTCGTCCCCCTGGCCGGAGGGGTTGTCCGCCATGGCGTCCTGAATCTGCTCGTCCGTCAGGGGGAACTGCGTGCCCTTGCCCAGCTGGTTCTGGTCAAAGTCGTTGGCGTCCATGACCACCGTGGGCACGCCCGTAGCGGCATAGAGCGCGTCGCAAAGCTCCACGGGGTTTTCCGGATTGATCACGCCCATGTTGTGGTACACTTCAAAGGAAGAGTCCGGATAGAAGCCGTCGATGCCCGCAACGCCGTGGCCGCAGATGCGGTAGAACAGCCCGCGAACACCGAAGGGGCGCGTCACGGCGGAGACGGCAGCCGCAAAGAGCACGCGCGGCAGGCCGCAGATTTCGATGGTCAGCTGCATCTTGTAGGGCTGATGCATGCCGATGCCGGTGGAGTTGTGCCCGGCGAACGGCGCCAGGGTTTTCGCCCAGAAACCGGGGTGCGTGTCCTCCAGCGTGCGCACGTTGCCCGTGCACATGCCCATCACCTTGGCGGTGAAGGACAGGCAGTCCCCCGGCTGATAGAGCGGGAGCACATAGCGCCGCACCAGTTCAGCCTGATCCTCGCCGGGGTTGACAAAGTGCGTCTGAATGGCATAGCGCTGATAGCGCCGGCCGTCTTTACCGGTGAGGATGCCGCGGTCAAAATAGATGACGCCGTCCTTTTCACAGCGTGTGGATTCTACATTTTTGGAAGCACCCATAGTTGCCCTCCTTTGGTCGTTGCCTGGCGTTAGCTTGCCCGGAAGCGCAAAAAGTAAACCCGGACAAGGGTCATCTCATTTTACACGATGGCCGGGCGAATGTCAATTTTTCCCGGAAAACCGGCAGAAAAAATCGCGCCGGGACGTTGCAAAACCCGGCGGCCTGCGCTATAATAGCAAGGTAACATAAGCGCGCTCCTTGGATGGAGCAGGAAGAGAATGGGCCGTTTGCGGCGCAAAGAGAACTGCCGGTGGGTGAAAGGCAGGGCTTGCGGCGGCTGATCCGCTTTTCCGATGCGGCGGGCGAGGAGTCCGCGGGCGGCGGCCCTTATCCCGCCAAGAGAGGCAGCCCGTTTCGGGCGGCAAATTGGGTGGCAACGCGGAGCTTTTCGTCCCATGGGGATGAGGGCTCCTTTTGTTTATTCTGCCGCGCGCAGGGCCATTTGAAGAAAGGAAGACTGACCGTGATCGACATCAATCTGATTCGCAAGACGCCGGACGTCGTGCGCGAGAACATCCGCAAGAAGTTTCAGGACAGCAAGCTCCCGCTGGTGGACGAGGTCATCGAGCTCGACCGCAAGAACCGCGAGGCGATGCAGCAGGCCGATTCCCTGCGCAACCAGCGCAAGGTGCTCTCCAAGGAGATCGGCGGCCTGATGAAGCAGGGCAAGAAGGACGAGGCCGAGGCTACCAAGGCGAAGGTCGCGGCACTGGCCGATGAGCTTGTGAAGCTGGAGGCGCTGGAGGAGGAGTATGCCGCGGAGATCAAAAAGCGCATGCAGGTGATCCCGCAGATCATTGATCCCAGCGTGCCCATCGGCAAGGACGACTCCGAAAACGTGGAGATCGAGCGCTTTGGTGAGCCGGTTGTGCCCGACTTCGAGATCCCCTATCATGTGGACATCATGGAGAAACTGAGCGGCATCGATATCGATTCCGCCCGCCGTACCTCCGGCAACGGCTTCTACTATCTCAAGGGCGACATCGCGCGCCTGCACAGCGCTTGCCTGTCCTACGCGCGCGATTTCATGATCGACCGCGGCTTTACCTACTGCATCCCGCCGTATATGATCCGTTCCAATGTGGTGACGGGCGTCATGTCCTTCGCGGAGATGGAGAACATGATGTACAAGATCGAAGGCGAGGATCTTTACCTGATCGGCACCTCCGAGCACTCGATGATCGGCAAGTTCATCGATACCATCCTCACCGAGGACGAGCTGCCGCAGACGCTGACCAGCTATTCCCCCTGCTTCCGCAAGGAGGTCGGCGCGCATGGCATCGAGGAGCGCGGCGTTTACCGCATCCATCAGTTCGAAAAGCAGGAGATGATCGTCGTCTGCAAGCCGGAGGATTCCATGATGTGGTACAACCGCCTCTGGCAGAACACGGTGGATTACTTCCGTTCGCTGGACATCCCGGTGCGCACGCTGGAATGCTGCTCGGGCGACCTGGCGGACCTGAAGGTCAAGAGCTGCGACGTGGAGGCCTGGAGCCCGCGCCAGAAGAAGTACTTTGAGGTGGGCAGCTGCTCCACGCTGGGCGATGCGCAGGCGCGCCGCCTGGGCATCCGCGTCAAGGGCAAGGACGGCAGCAAGTACTTTGCCCATACGCTCAACAACACCTGCGTGGCGCCGCCGCGCATGCTGATCGCGTTCCTGGAGAACAACCTGAACGCGGACGGCTCGGTGCGCATTCCCGAGGCGCTGCGTCCCTACATGGGCGGCAAATCGGTGATCGTTCCGGCGGGCAAGTGATAAGCGAAAGAGCACGGAGCGAACCCGTGCTCTTTTTTGCGAAGACATGCGGCTTCGCATGGTGCGCTTGCCTTCGGGTGCGCGTTGCGGTATACTGTTTCCATATTTAGGGAAAGGGCGTGATGCCATGATCATCTGTGATACCCATTGCGACACGCTGTACATGCGTGCGCTTCAGCCGCAGGAAACGCCTTGCGTGACGATGGAGGCCATGCGCGCGGGCGGCATGAGCCTGCAAACCTGCACACTTTTTGCAGGGTCTCAGGGCGTGAACGGTCAGCCTTACCAAAAGGCCATGGCGGAATACGCGGCCTTTGAGCGCCTGGAGCGCGACGAGGGTTGGCAAAAGGTGAACTCCCCGCTGGAGGCCGAGGACGGCAAGGTCAAAATTCTGCTTTCCGTCGAGGGCGGCGAGATCTTCGAGGGCAATCCCGCGCGGGTGCAGGAGTTTTACGAGCGCGGCGTTCGCATGGCGGCGCTGACCTGGAACAACGAAAACGAGATCGGCTTCCCGGCCAAAGGCGGTTCCCGCGAGGGCATCAAGCCGCAGGGCTGGGAAATCCTCAAAGAAATGGCCCGGCTGCGCATGGCGGCGGACACGAGCCACCTGAACGAGGCTGGGTTCTGGGACCTGATCGACCGGCACAGCCAGCCGCCGATGGCCTCGCATTCCTGCGCGAAGGCGCTCTGCGACCACTTCCGCAACCTGAGCGACGATCAAATCCGCGCGATGGTCAAGCGCGGCGGCTGGATTGGCGTGAATTTCTATCCTTATTTTCTGCGCAGCGACGGGCAGGCGACGGTGGAGGACATCGTTTGCCACATCGATCACATGTGCCAGCTCGGCGCGCAGAAGCACGTGGGCTTCGGCAGCGACTTTGACGGCATCGGCTGCACGCCCGTGGGCTGCGAGAGTCCGGCGAAGATTTCGGCGATTCTCGAGGGCCTGCGCTGCCGCGGATACAGCGAAGCGGCCATTGAGGACATTGCGGGCCGCAACTTCCTCGATTATTACCGCCGCCTGGGCTGGACGGCGTGAACCCATTGCGTTTTGTTGATTTCCCCTTCTGCGCATGGCGCGGCTGAAATCAACATGCATAAAAGGGGCCGTTGCAAAATGCGGCCATAAAAATGAGCGAGGTTTGGAGCCCGAAAGGGTTTCCAAACCTCGCTCGTTGCTTTATTCTTAGTTTGTGAAG
>CALVTV010000133.1 GCA_944363005.1 uncultured Clostridia bacterium
CGCTGATTGAGCAACAGCCTATGGAGAGTTGGCTGAGTGGTCTAAGGCGCACGACTGGAAATCGTGTGTGGGCTGATACCCCACCTAGGGTTCAAATCCCTAACTCTCCGCCATTCCGTTTTCCTAGTGATAGCTGGGAAAGCGGATTTTTTATTCTTCTCGTATATACGCACTTTTCAAGCATTGAAAAAAGCCGCCTGCGGAGGCGGCTCATCTGAAATGGAAATATTGGATTTGTACCGGAGATTGCTGCAATGTACGAATTGTGGAGAAAAAAGAGATGCAAATTCAATCCACCACCGGGATGATCAATTCCGCATAGTGTCGCTTATGGGCATACTCGTCGCAAAACCAGGCATATTGCCGGGTGTAGCCGGAACTGACGGGCGTGAGCTTGTGTTCGGCAAGGAAAGCCGTGCATTGTTCGAGAACCTGCGATATGGTCCGGGATTCGGGATTGGACAGCTCAAACAGACAGCGCACGCTCTTGGGACCAGCGCTCATGGACATACCGGAAAAGTCCGCGTGAATGGCGGTTGTGTATTCAACGGGAGCGCAAATGCCGACCGGCAGAGGAATATCTTGCTGTTGAAACCATTGTAGCGGGACGACAGTGCAGTAACTGGTTAAAGGGAAAGCGTCAATGAGGTCTTTGAGCAGAGCCGATTTGTTTGCCTGAGAAAAGAGGTCGCTCACCGAAGCAAAATCGATGAGATAAGCCGCACAACCTTGACAGAGGCGGGGACGCATGGAAAAGCGTTCGCTGTCGCGGAGCAGATCTGTGCCCGCAGTCAAGCGGTCATAAATGGCACGGGTGAGTGTGAGTTGCTCGCGCAGTTCGCTTCGTTTGGCGTCCATCATGGCAATCAGTTCATCCTGTGGACAGTCGCTGAGGATGTGCTTGATTTCGTCCAGAGAAAACCCCTGACGCTGGTAGCTCTTGATAAAACCAAGACGCTGCACATCGTTCAGCGAAAACTGACGAAATCCGTTGCGCGTAGCGCGCTGCGGCGTAAGCAACCCTTTTTCCTCGTAAAAGCGCAGGGCTTCCGGCGTCAGTCCATAGGCAACAGAGAGCGCACTGATGGAAATTTTCATCGTTCATGCTCCTTCTGATTCTGAAATTGACAAAAAAATTGCAAAAATACGAAATTAAGACTTGATCCTAAAGCGGCTTGAGATGATATAATCAAAGTTACGGAGAGCTTGGTAAAACTTGGGGGATATGGTTTCAGTGTAGCGGAAACGCAGGCAAAAATCAATCCCCCAATTTACGTCTCCGCGGTATACTATTGGAACAGGTAAAAGCATGAGAAGAGGAAGGAGAGCCACACGATGAAAAAGAGCGTATTTTTGATGGCGTTGGTTCTGATGCTGATCGTCAGCACGTGCGCGCTGGCGATGACTCCGGGAACGTATGAGGCCGAGGGTACCGGCATGGGCGGTGCCGTGAAGGTTGCCGTGACGGTGAGCGAAACTGCGATTGAGAAGGTTGAGGTGCTCGAGCACAACGAGACGGCAGGCATCTCGGATCCGGCGATTGAGCGCATCCCAGCGGCGATCGTTGAGGGGCAGGCCCTCGCGGTGGATGCCGTATCGGGCGCGACGCTGACTTCCAACGCGATCCTCACGGCTGCGGAACTGGCGCTCACCGAAGCGGGCGCGGACATTGAAGCGCTGAAGGTGAAGGCGCAGACCGAAGCGGTTGCGGGCGAGACCATTGAAAAGACGGCGGACGTCGTGGTCATTGGCGCGGGCGGCGCGGGCGTTGCGGCGGCTGTTGAGGCGTATGATGCCGGGGCGTCGGTGGTGCTGCTTGAAAAGATGGTGGCCATCGGCGGCACGACGGCGACCAGCCAGGGCCTTGTAGGTGGCTATGAGTCCAAGTACACCAAGGAGATGGACGTGCATTACACCTTTGAGGAGATGTACGAGAATCTCATGAGCAATGCGTCCTATCGTCTGGACCCGGCGCTCACGAAGGTGACCATCGAAAAGTCCGGCGAGACCATCGACTGGATGGCGGACCGCCTTGGAATGAACTTTTACAAGGTCACGGTGGGGTATGGCCCGCTGACCATGATGCACATGATCGAAAATGCCGGTGCTGGCATGAAGACGGCGATGGAAGCCACGCTGGCGAACACGGAAATCGATCTGATGCTTGAAACGCGCGCTACGGAACTGCTGATGAACGAGGATGGCTCCGTCAAGGGCGTGAAGGCTACCTGTGGCGCGGACACGGTGATCGTGTATGCGGACAGCGTTGTGATCGCGACCGGCGGCTATTCCAACAATCCCGAACTTACCGCGCTGCTTGATCCGGAAAAGGCCGGTACGTATGGCATCGGCTTTGCGGGCGCGACGGGCGACGGCTTGATTATGGCGAGCAATGTCGGCGCGGCGCTGACGCATACGGGCGACCTGATGTGCGTGCTCAAGGATTACGAAATCATGTCCGAGCACAACGGAACGTCGGCTACCGCGAACGTCTCCAGCTTCATTAGCCGTCCCAACACGGTGCTTGTCGGCGCGGATGGCAAGCGCTTCGTGGACGAGAAGGACATCGGCTACATGACCCAGAAGCTCAACAGCCCCATCTTTGCCCAGATGCATGCGGATGGGCTGGGCTATGTGTGGGCCATCAGCGATCAGAAGTCGCTGACGGAAGCGAACGTCAAGCGCGGTCTTGAGATGGAGTTCATCACGGCGGACACCTTCGAAGAACTGGCCCAGAAGATGGGCCTTGACGAGGCGGCGCTCGTGGAGACGCTCACCAACTACAACAGCTATTGCGAGACCGGCCATGATCCGGAGTTTGGCCGCCTGCAGCTGGCCAAGCTGGAAGCGCCGTACTGCGCTGTCAAGGTTGTGCCCTGCGAGATCATCACCTATGGCGGCATTGCGCGCAATGAGCAGTCCGAGGTGATCCGTGCGGACGGCACGGTCATCGAGGGCCTCTACACCGCGGGTGAGGCGAGCGCCAACAGCGCGTACATGGGCTTCACCATTTCCAACGCCTTTACTTGGGGCCGCATTGCCGGCCGTGGCGCTGCGGAGTATGCGCTCGCCAAGTAATCCAATATCCGCCAGGCAGCAGAACGCATCTGCTGCCTGCATTTGTCTGGAACGCTCGGGAGGATATGACGTGACTGAATTGGAACAAAAGCTCTCGGTATTGGCACAGATCGCTCGTGTTTTGAACCAGAACCGTGTAATTTGGGCCGTTGGGGGTTCTTTGCTGCTGTATTTGAAAGGGAAAACGGATACATTTCACGACTTGGATCTCATGGTCAGCGAAGCGCAGATCGAAACGGCGAAAACCCTGCTTTCAGCCATGGGCGTCATGTTGCCGCCGAATCCGAACGCTCAGTACAAGACAAGGCACTTCCTCGAATTCAACATACAGGGCGTCGATGTGGATGTCATGGCGGGATTTGTCATCGTTTGCGAAGGCAGGGAATACGATTGCTCCTTGTTGCCGCAGCAGATTGTCGAGTACAAGCCAATCCACGGGGAGAGCATACCGTTGCAGGCGCTGAAGGATTGGCGAAGATATTACGAACTGATGGGAAGAACAGAAAAAGTTGCGATGATCGACAGCTAAAGAGGCTTGAAGGGATGCAAAAAACCGCCTGCTTAGAGACAGGCGGTTTTGCATGTTCCGGGTTGTCAGTTCAGAGGACAGAAAGGGGGGAAAGCAAAGGCGGAATCAGTCGGTCAGTGCGGCGTACTGCGCATGCACCATTTGGCAGAGGGCGTCAGGGGAGAGCTCGACCTGTGCGCCGATTTTCCCTGCGCTCACGCAGATGGTGTCAAAAAGTTGAGCCGTTTCGTCGATGAAGGTCGGATAGCTTTTTTTCATCCCGATGGGGCTGCATCCTCCGTGAATGTATCCCGTGTTGGGCAGAAGGAGTTTTTGGGGAATCATCTCGATGGCTTTTTCTCCACAGGCTGCTGCGGCGCGCTTCAGGTTGAGCGTGGCGTTTCCGGGAATGACGAACACGTAGAACGCGCGGCTTTTTCCCTGCGTGACGAGGGTTTTGAATACCGAATCGGGGTTTTGCCCCAGACTCTTGGATACGGAAACCGCGTCGATGCCCGCATCCGGAGTATAATAGTGGGGAATATAAGGAATATCGGCCTGCTCAAGCAGACGCATGACATTGGTTTTGATGGTATCGCTCATGCGGATGCCTCCTGTTAGGATTTGATGTTATTGTAACACAAAGTGTATCCGTTGCAAAGGTTGGCATATTGCGAAAATAATGCTTTTAAATCGGTGAAAAGTACGTTATAATTGAATTGACAGTGAATCTGCAACAGGGGAGTGATGGCTTTGAGCGAATACATCATCGAGATGCTGAACATCACCAAGGAGTTCCCGGGCATTGTCGCCAATGATGATATCACGCTTCAACTGCGAAGGGGAGAAATTCATGCGCTTCTTGGGGAAAATGGCGCGGGAAAATCGACGCTGATGAGCGTGCTCTTCGGGCTGTATCATCCGGAAAAGGGCGAAATCCGCAAAAATGGCGAGGTTGTGCATATCAAGGACCCCAATGATGCCAACGCGCTGGGCATCGGCATGGTGCATCAGCACTTCAAGCTGGTGGAAGTCTTTTCGGTTCTTGACAATATCATTCTCGGCGTTGAACCGGCCAAGGGACCTTTCGGCTATTTGCAAAAGGAAGAAGCGCGCAAAAAGGTCGTCGAGCTGAGCGAGCGGTACGGCCTGATGGTCGATCCGGACGCAATGGTCGAGGATATCACCGTGGGCATGCAGCAGCGCACGGAGATCCTCAAGATGCTTTACCGCGACAACGAAGTGCTCATCTTTGACGAACCGACTGCCGTGCTCACGCCGCAGGAGATCGACGAGCTGATGAAGATCATGAAAGGGCTGACGGCCGAGGGCAAGTCCATCCTCTTCATTACCCATAAGCTCGATGAGATCAAGGCTGTGGCGGACCGTTGCACCGTGCTGCGCAAGGGAAAGTGCATCGGCACGGTCGATGTGGCGACGACGAGCAAGGAAGAACTCAGCGAGATGATGGTCGGGCGCAAGGTGCAGCTGCTGGTAGACAAGAAGCCCTATCACCCGGGAGAGAGCGTGCTGACGGTGCAAAACCTCACCGTGCGCGGCAAGCGCCATGCCAAGCCGCTGGTCAACAACGTATCCTTTAATGTGCATCGCGGTGAAATTGTCTGTATCGCAGGCATCGACGGAAACGGACAGAGCGACCTTGTCTATGCTCTTACGGGCCTGGCCAAGGCGGAGAGCGGCAAAATCTTTGTGAACAACCGCGATGTTACGCACCTGTCCGTTCGCGAACGCAACAATGTGGGCATCAGCCACATTCCCGAGGACCGGCATAAGCACGGTCTGGTGCTCGATTACACGCTGGAAAACAACCTCGTGCTCAAACGCTATAACCAGAAACCGTTTGCCAAACGCGGCTTCCTCAACTTTCAGGAGATTCGCCGGTATGCCGACCGGTTGATTGAGAAGTTTGACGTGCGCAGTGGACAGGGCGCGCAGACGGTTACCCGCAGCATGTCCGGTGGCAACCAACAGAAGGCCATCATTGCAAGGGAAATTGACCTTGGCAACGATTTGCTCATCGCGGTTCAGCCCACGCGCGGTCTGGATGTGGGCGCGATTGAGTACATCCGCAAGGAACTGATGGCGCAGCGGGATGCGGGAAAGGCCGTGCTGCTCGTTTCGCTGGAACTGGATGAGGTGCTGGAGGTGCCGGATCGGATACTGGTCATGTATGAAGGCGCGATTGTAGGCGAGCTCGATCCAAGGCATACTACAGCGCAAGAGTTGGGTCTGTATATGGCCGGCGCGCAGCGCGGATAAGGAGACATGCACATGGATAACAAAAATAAAAGCTCCTTTGGCGAGCGCATTGCTTCCTCTGGAGCATTCGTTTCGGTGGCGGCCTCGCTAATTTGCATCGTCTTGGGTCTGGCGCTGGGGTTGATTGCGCTGGCGATCATCAATGTGGAGCATGCGTGGAACGATGGTTTGATGGTAATCATCACCAGCGGACTCAAGAGCCCGCGCAATATGGGCACGGTGCTGGCCAACGCCGCTCCGCTGATCATGACCGGTCTCTCGGTGGGATTTGCGTTTAAGACGGGCCTGTTCAACATCGGTGCGGCCGGACAATACACCCTGGGCGCCTTTGGTGCGCTGTATTGCGCAATTGTCTGGCAATTGCCGTGGTATCTCTGCCTGCTGGCGGCTATGGTGCTGGGCGCACTCTGGGGCGCGATTCCCGGCCTGTTTAAAGCGTATTTGAATATCAATGAAGTCATCACGGCGATCATGTTCAACTGGATCGGGTTGTATCTGGTGAACGACATCATGTACGGCAAGGGCAAGAGCCCGATGTACGACATTTCTACGACCAAGACGTTCAGCCTGCGCAAGGCGGCGCCGGACTCGATGATCCCCAGCTGGGGCATGAGCGACTATTTTGGAAAGCTGCAATCCGTTACCATTGCCATCTTCATTGCGATTTTCTTTGCGATCGTCGTTTATGTGGTGCTCAGCCGGACGACCTTTGGCTATGAGCTCAAAGCTTGTGGTTTTAACAAGCACGCCGCGCAATATGCGGGCATCAACGACAAGCGCAATATCGTCCTTTCCATGACGATTGCCGGTGCTCTGGCTGGCGTTGGCGCTGGACTGTACTATCTGTCGACGGTCGCGGAGTGGAATCCGCAGGTATCCACAGCGCTTCCGGCGATGGGCTTCAACGGCATCAGCGCGGCCCTGTTGGCCTGTTCCAATCCGCTGGGAACCATCTTTTCTTCCTTGTTTATCTCGTACATCACGGTTGGCGGAACCAAGCTTTCCACGCAGTATTATACGAAGGAGATCGCGGACGTGATCACGGCGCTGATCATCTATCTGTGCGCGTTCTCCCTGCTCTTCAAGAACAAGATTCGTGCGGCGCTGATGGGCAAAGCCCGCCGCATTCAGGTGGGAAAAGGAGGGGATGACTGATGTTCCTTCTGCTCAAGTATACGCTGCTGTACACGGTCGTGCTGATGCTCGTGGCATTGGGCGGCATGTTTTCTGAGCGCAGCGGCATCATTAACATCGCGCTGGAAGGCATCATGGTCATCGGCGGTCTCGCCGGCGTGATTGCCATTCAGCTGATGCCTGAAGGGGCGAGCGCGTTCACCATCGTGTTCTTTTCCATCCTCACGGCAGGCATAGCGGGCATGGTGTATGCGGCGCTTTTGGCCTTTGCCTCGATCAACCTCAATGCGGATCAAACCATCGGTGGCACAGCGCTGAACATGCTGGCTACGGCGCTCGCCATGGTCATCGCCAAGGGATTCAACGGTTCGGCCTCTGCCAAGCTCGATTACAGCAACCGCGCGTTTATCTATGACATTGGGCCGCTGACAGTCAATGTGTTCCTTTTCGTGGGGCTGGCTATCCTGGTGCTCTCGTACTTTGTGTTGTATAAGACGCGCTTGGGGCTTCGCTTGCGGGCTTGCGGCGAACATCCGCAGGCTGCTGACAGCGTGGGCATCAACGTTTACAAGATGCGCTACACAGGCGTGCTGATTTCCGGCGTGCTGGGTGGCATTGGTGGCATGGCGTATATCATTCCGTCGGTTTCCAGTTGGAATTTTGAGGTGGGTGTGTCCGGTGCCGGCTTCCTGGCGTTGGCCGTGATGATTTTCGGACAATGGAAGCCGTTCCGCATCTTCTTTGCGGCGATCTTCTTTGCAATGTTCAAATCGCTGGCCAACATTGCTAGCTCCATTCCGATGATGGCTTCGCTGGGATGGACGCAGAACATGTACAACATGATTCCGTTTATCGCATCGATGATCATTCTGGCGTTCACGAGCAAAAAGTCCCGTGCCCCCAAGGCCGAGGGTATTCCTTACGACAAGGGCTCCCGCTAAGCCAAGTGGCTTTGTACTTCGGGGAGACTTAGCGGCGCAGTTTGGGGCGTGAATTTGCTTTGGATGTGCGGACGCAACGCTAACGTGTTTCAGGGCGCAAGCGGCTTTCTGCTTGCGCCCTCTTTCTCAAGAGGAACCGTTGAATGCCGTTCCAATTGATATTGGACCGCGAGAAAGGAGGGTTCCCTGCAGGATATGCGAATTCTGATTGTTGAAGATGAACAGGAGCTGTTGAGGGACATTGCAAAAGGATTGACGTTGAAAGGCTACGCCGTCGATCAAGCGGATAACGGCAATACCGGCTGTCAAATGGCCTTGGATGAAGAATACGATTTGATTGTATTGGATTTGAACTTGCCCGGGCTGGATGGGTTTTCTATTTTGGAGGAGCTGCGGCAGGAGCGCCCACAAACGAAGGCGTTGTTGAAAAAACCCAAGGGAATGAAGCTAAATAATCTGAATAACAAAAACTGCTATCGGAAGGGAAAAACAACGATAGCAGTTTTGTTTATTGGTATGACGGGTTGAATCACAACCCATCATCACGTTAGGAGAGCAAATGTCCTGAAAGTTTGCTCGAAAGACGCATTTGCTGAATAATACTCAGAATACGGAGCGGCAAAAAAGCAGAACGACATGACCTTCCAGCCATGCCGTCCTGCGACAATTCAATTACTTCCTTGCATTTCGTTTGCTTCAGAATTCCTTGTTTTCGTAGCGACGGCACCAAGTGTATTTGCTGATGGCACTGCGCTGAGCTGTG
>CALVTV010000134.1 GCA_944363005.1 uncultured Clostridia bacterium
GTTTTGCAACTAAAAAACAAACTCCCGCCTCTCGCGAGAGTTTGTCGATGGTCTGAAAAGCGGACACCCGAAGAAGGTGTCCGCTTTCTCTTTGATGCTGCGGCGTTACAGCATCTGCTTCCAAAGCTCGAAATTCTCCTCGCTGGGCACAGCGCTCTCGTAGATCCAGCCTTCTTTCAGCTCGTCATAGGTCATCTCTTCGGACAGAACGCCCGTCTGCACCGGGCTGACGTCCTGCGCAAACTGCGCGATGCGTTCCTGCAAATCAGCGGCATCTTCGGCCTGCGCATCGACGGCCAGGCAACGCACTTCCAATCCGGAGAGCGCAAAGACTTCGCCGTCAATCTGAATACCGCCGACATAGCGGGCGGCTTTGACTTCGTCCAGCGTCAGCACGCGCTCGGTGAGCAGCGCGTTTTCGCTCTGCGTGCCCGTTACCGCGGCCATCGCGTCCCATTGCGCCTGAACCGCGGTCAGGGGAGCAAACTCGCTGGGGAAGCGCTGCGGGAGCAGAGAAAAGAGCATAACCGGCTCTTCGGCTTGCTGGTTGTAGGCCTCTACCTGCTCGGCCAGCGCCGTCAGCTGCGCAAAGTCGATGACGCCCTGCACGCTCTCGAGCCCGACCTTCTCCCAGAGGGCGTCGTCCGAGACCTCAAACCACGTCTGATACAGCGACGAAATGCAGCCGTATACGGTGCCGTCCTCGGCGGCGAGCGCCAGCGGCCCCTCCAAATCCAGGGCAAGCACTTCGCCGGCCTCTGCCTTGCTCAGCAGTTCGCCATTGGTGAGCGTCAGGGCGTCAGCGGGCGGCTGCACCCCTGCGGCGGCAGAGGCTGTCAGCGGAATCACCAAAAGGACACAGAGCAGAAGGGAAAAAATACCTTTAAAACGGGTTTTCATGTTCATTCTCCTCTCTTTTCAGATGCGATGGGTTCCTGAGGAAGGGAAAAATATGCGCTGACGGATCGCGTTGCGTCGGGCGGGGAAATGAAACGCGCCAGGGCATCTTTTGTGACTCCTTTTGTTATATATCCACATTCACTATAGCAAAAAAGCACAGAATTGTCAACCGTGTTTGATAAAAAATGACAATTCTGTGCGAGGACGATGGAGCTTATGGGCAAATGCGATCTGCGCAAAAAAGCCCGGACAGACGAGCGTCTGCGCGGGCTTTTCACTCTTCGGTTGAACGGTCGCTTTCGGCTACGCTTTGGCAAAGCGAGAGCATCAGCTTGCGCGCCTTGGCGGAACAGCCGGTAGCAAGGTGCGTAATGGCGCGGCAAAACATCGCGGCATCCTCGTCCGGCGCGGCCGTATAGAGTTCCTCGATGGCGCAGCCGTTGAGCAGCGAAGCCAACGGAACATGCAGCACCTGGGCAATGTGCGCCAGCTGTTCCAGCGAGGCCGGGCGTTCGCCGCGCTCCAGGCGCCCAAAGTGCAGTTGTGAAATTTTGAGCTTTTCGGCGGTTTGCTCCTGTGTCAGGCTGGCTTGCATACGGGCCTGGCGAATATTGCGCCCGATGACTTTGTAGGAAACGAGCACCGTAATCCCCTCCGGTATCGATCTTGATACACATGGTATCCCCAAAAAGAGAAATTGAACACGTCTTAATTGGATAGATACTTCCAAATTTGGGGCTGGAGGGAAGGAAACTTTTTTTTATCACAGGAAAAACCGCCGTACAGCACCTGCACGGCGGGAAATATGGCGTTTAGTCTTGTATACCGCGCAGCTTGCGGCGCTCCCGCAGCTTGAGTTCCTGGCCCTGATCGGAGGGCGTGTAATACTTTTTGCCGGCGACCTCGGGGGGCATGTAGACCTGCTTGACCCAATGGCCGGGGTAATCGTGGGGATATTTGTAAACGCCGTTGGCGCCGACGCGCTCGTGCCCGGCGTAATGGGTGTCGCGCAGGTGAACGGGAACAGGGCCAAAGCCGCCCTGCTGGGCGTCGGCCACGCAGGCGTCCAGCGCCATGACCACGGCGTTGGATTTCGGGCTTTCGCATACGGCGATGATCGCCTGCGCCAGGGAGAGCCGCGCTTCCGGCAGGCCGACCATTTCCAGCGCCTGGGCGGCGGCGACGGCCTGAAGCATCGCGGTGGGGTTGGCCAGGCCCACGTCTTCGCTGGCATGGGCGATGATGCGCCGGGCGATCAGCCGCGGATCGACGCCCGCGTAGAGCAGCCGCGCAAACCAGGCGAGCGCCGCGTCGGAATCGCTGCCGCGCATGCTCTTGCAAAACGCGGAGAGCATGTCGTAATAGAGCGACTCGTCGCAGCGGATGACCGGCTTTTGAATGGATTCCTCGGCGATGGGCAATGTGATGTGGATGCGGCCTTCGGCATCGGCTTCGGTGGTCAGCACGGCCAATTCCAGCGCGCCCAGCGCCGAGCGCACGTCCCCGTTGGCGATGCGCGCGATATGGCGGGCGGCGTCTTCGTCGAGCAGTACGTTTATTTCGCCGAAGCCGCGTTCCTTGTCCGAGAGCGCGCGGCGCATGGCCAGCAGCACGTCCTCCTGCGTCAGCGGCTCAAACTGGAAGATCCGGCACCGGCTGACGATGGCCGGCGTCATGGAGATCAGCGGGTTTTCCGTCGTGGAGCCGATGAAGCGCACTACGCCGCGCTCGATGGCCGGGAGGATGCTGTCGCTCTGCGACTTGTTCCAGCGGTGGCATTCGTCAAGAAGCAGGTACGTCGCCTGCCCGTAGAGCGAGCGGCGATCCTGCGCCTCCTTGATCACCTTGCGCACGTCCGCCACGCCGCTGGTCACGGCGTTGAGCTGCACGAAGGCGGAATGCGTCGTGCCCGCGATGATGGAGGCGAGCGTCGTCTTGCCGCAGCCGGGCGGGCCGTAGAAGATGGAGGAAGTCATGCGGTCCGCCTCAATGGCCCGTCTAAGCAGGCGGCCCGGGCCGACGATGTGGCGTTGGCCGATGAACTCGTCGAGCGTGCGCGGGCGCATGCGGTCGGCCAGCGGGCTGAGCGCGGCCTCCTGGCTTGAAAACAGATCCTGCATGCGAATCCCTCCCCTGTGATGGTGACTCCATTATAGCCCCGCAGGCGAAAAATGGCAAGGGCGGGGACGGATGCGCGTGATCGGGAAGAAAAAACTAATTTTCGAAGGAAAAAAGCCGGTCATGCGCTCGTGATGCATAAACAGCCGCAGGCGCGACGGGCACAAACCCTTATGGCACATCGAAAAATGATGTTGAGTGGATAACTATATCCTGTATATTCGGAACTTGACAGGCACAAGATCTTGTGGTATAAAATTGCTTGTTGAGAATGAACCCCAGAATATGGGGCTTGAGAATATCAAAAGGGGCGGGGAATACAGTTGAAGATCATCAAAAGAAACAAGACCGAAGTGGATTTTAATGTCAATAAAATAGCGGTCGCCGTCTCCAAGGCGAACAGCGTGGTGCCCGAGAGCGAGCGGCTGACGCCCGTGCAGATTGAGCGCATCGCGGACTCCGTGCAGAAGCAGTGCGAGGCGATGGGCCGCGCGCTGAACGTGGAGGAGATTCAGGACCTGGTGGAAACCCAGATCATGGCGCACGGCGCTTACGAGGTGGCCCGCCACTACATCACCTACCGCTACACGCGCAGCCTGGTGCGCCGCGCGAACACCACGGACGACCGGATTCTCACGCTCATCGAGTGCAACAACGAAGAGGTCAAGCAGGAGAACGCGAACAAGGACCCGAGCGTCAACAGCGTGCAGCGCGATTACATGGCCGGCGAGGTCAGCCGCGACATCACCATGCGCCTTCTGCTGCCCGAGGACATCGTGCAGGCGCACCAGCAGGGCATCATCCATTTCCACGACGCGGATTACTACGCCCAGCACATGCACAACTGCGACTTGGTCAACCTGGAGGACATGCTCCAAAACGGCACGGTGATCTCCGGCACCATGATCGAAAAGCCGCACAGCTTTTCCACCGCCTGCAACATCGCCACGCAGATCATCGCGCAGGTCGCCTCCAACCAGTACGGCGGCCAGTCGATTTCGCTGACGCATCTGGCGCCGTTCGTGCAGGTGTCCCGCGAGAAGATCACCGCGTCGGTCAAGCGCGAGTTTGAACTACTGGGCCTGTCCCCGCAGGATGAGCACCTGACGCAGATCGTCGAAAGCCGCCTGCACGAGGAGATTGAGCGCGGCGTGCAGACGATCCAGTATCAGGTCGTCACCCTGATGACCACCAACGGCCAGGCGCCGTTTGTGACGGTGTTCATGTACCTGAATGAGGCCAAGACGCCCCAGCTCAAGCGCGACCTGGCGATGATCATCGAGGAAGTGCTTCGCCAGCGCTACGAGGGCGTCAAGAACGAGGCAGGCGTGTACGTGACCCCGGCCTTCCCCAAGCTCATCTACGTGCTGGAGGAGGACAACATCACCGAGGATTCGCCCTACTGGTACCTGACGGAGCTGGCCGCCAAGTGCACCGCGCGGCGCATGGTGCCCGATTACATCTCCGAGAAGGTCATGCTGCAAAACAAGGTGGACAAGACCGGCCGCGGCAACTGCTATACCTGCATGGGCTGCCGCAGCTTCCTGACGCCCTATGTCGATGAAAACGGAGAGCCCAAGTACTACGGCCGCTTCAATCAGGGCGTGGTGACCATCAACCTGGTGGATGTGGCCTGCACCGCCAGCCAGATGCACGGCGGCGAGGAAACCTTCTTCAAGGTGCTCGACGAACGCCTGGAGCTGTGCCATCGCGCGCTGCAATGCCGCCATGAGCGGCTGGAGGGCACGCTTTCCGACGCCGCGCCGATCCTCTGGCAGTACGGCGCGCTGGCGCGCCTGCCCAAGGGCGAACCGATTACCAAGCTGCTGCACGGCGGCTACTCCACGCTGTCGCTGGGCTACGCGGGCCTCTGGGAGTGCGTCTACGAGGCGACGGGCAAGAAGCTCACCGAGCCGGAGGGCGAAGCCTTTGGCCTGCGCGTGATGCAGGCGCTCAACGACGCCTGCGCCAAGTGGAAGGCAGCGGAGAACATCGACTATTCGCTCTACGGCACGCCGCTGGAGTCAACGACCTACAAGTTCGCCACCTGCCTGCAGAGGCGCTTTGGCCGCATCCCGGGCGTGACCGACCGCAACTACATCACCAACAGCTACCACGTCCACGTGACCGAGCCGATCGACGCGTTTGACAAGCTGGCGCTGGAGGCCAAGTTCCAGAAGCTCTCCCCGGGCGGAGCGATCAGCTACGTCGAGGTGCCGGACATGCAGAACAATATCGACGCCGTGCTCAGCGTGATGAAGTTCATTTACGACAACATCATGTACGCGGAGCTGAACACCAAGTCGGACTACTGCCAGGTCTGCGGCTGGGACGGCGAAATCGAGATCACCGAGCAGGACGGCAAGCTCATCTGGCGTTGCCCCAACTGCGGCAACACCGACCAGAACAAGATGAACGTCGCCCGCCGCACCTGCGGCTATATCGGCACGCAGTTCTGGAACCAGGGCCGAACGCAGGAGATCCGCGAGCGCGTACTGCACCTGTAACCTGAAAAGCGCACAGTGTCCATCCTCCTTTCTTGCCGGAGTGATGGACATTTTTCTTCCGCACGATTCCTCTGCATGAAATGTCAAAAAGTCTTGACATTTAAATCCTGTTCTGCTACACTTGAAGTGTCAAAAACTTTTGACATTTTGAGCGCGTGGAAAAGGAAGGAAGGAAGAAAGATGACGATGGGCGCGATGATTTTTCTCTTTGTTCTCCTCGCGGTTTTTGTGGGACTGGATGTGTTCATGCTGGTGTCCTTGCTTGCGCCGGGGGACGAGCGCAATCAGGTCATCGTCTGGAAGGCCAGCGCGTTTACCCTTTTGGCGACGGTCGGCGCAAAGGTGCTGGACGTCATCGAGTGCTTCGTGCGGGCGCAGCCCTTGACCGCCAACCCACTGATTCAGCTGGAGACGACCGCGATTCTCTATTTTGTCGCGCTGCTGTTTTACCGCAGGAAGCACGGGGGCTGAGATGGAGAACATCATCAGGAAGCGGCGAAAGGAACTGGGGCTTTCGCAGGAGGAGCTGGCCAAGCGGTGCGGCGTGTCGCGCCAGACGGTCAACGCCATTGAAAACAACAAGTACGATCCGACGCTGGCGCTGGCCTTCAGCCTGGCCAGAGAGCTGAGGATGACGGTGGACGAGCTGTTCAGGCCGTCGGTATGAACAAAGAAGTTCCCGCGACGGGAGAAAGAGGGAGGACAACCATGCACTACGGGGAGATCAAAAAGTGCGACATCGCCAATGGGCCGGGCGTGCGGGTGACGCTGTTCGTCTCCGGCTGCACCAACCATTGCGAGGGCTGCTTTCAGCCGCAGACCTGGGACTTTGGCTACGGCAAGCCCTTCACCGAGGAGACACAGCAGGAGCTGCTCTACGCGCTCGCCCCTTCCTATATCACGGGCCTGACGCTGCTGGGCGGTGAGCCGTTTGAGCCGGACAACCAGCGCGCCCTGCTGCCGTTCGTTCGCCGGGTGCGCGAGCGCTTTGCGCAAAAGACCATCTGGGCGTTTTCGGGCTTTACCTACGACAAGGAGCTGCTCGTAGAGGGGTCTCACCCGCGCTGCGAGGCGACGGATGAGCTGCTCTCGCTGCTTGACGTGCTGGTGGATGGGCGGTTCGTGCTGGCGCAGAAGGACATCTCCCTGCGCTTTCGCGGTTCGCGCAACCAGCGCATCATCGACCTGGCGAAGACGCGCGAACGCGGAGAGATTGTGCTCTGGGAGGACACGTATGTCCGCGGGCAGTTCACTGGGGAACGCAAATGAAATTTTTCCAAAAAAGTCTTTACAAATCGCGCTAAAACGGGTATGATATCCTCGATATGAAACGCGAATGAGGCAGGACGCTGCCGTTTCCCGACGCAAAGAGAGCCGGAGGTCGGTGCAATTCCGGACGGAGGGAGCGGATGGGGATCACCTGCCCAGCGGCCCCTCTGAACGATCGGCGACAGGAGGGGACGGACGCCCCGTTACGGCGTGAAGAAGTGGACTCGGGCAATCCGGGTCAATTTGGGTGGTACCGCGAGCAGCCTCGTCCCAAAGGGATGGGCTGCTTTTGTTATGGAAATCCCCTTGCAAGGCATCGGGATTTGCAGACATTGGCCGGTGACGCGGCCGGCATCATCCCGGTTTTATTCTGCTGCAAACTGGAGGAAGCAACATGTATCAGAAGGTCTCAACCGATATGAACTTCGCTGCGCGCGAGGAAGAAGTCATCAAGTTCTGGCGCGAGGAGGATGTGTTCAAAAAGACCGTGGCGCTGCGCAAGGGCGCGCCCGCTTTCACGTTCTTCGACGGCCCGCCCACGGCCAACGGCAAGCCGCACATCGGCCACGTCGAAACCCGCGCCATCAAGGATATCATCCCGCGTTACCGCACGATGAAGGGCTTTGACGTGCTGCGCAAGGCCGGTTGGGACACGCACGGCCTGCCGGTGGAGCTTGAAGTCGAGAAGATGCTCGGCCTGGACGGCAAGCCGCAGATTGAGAAGTACGGCATCGAGCCGTTCATCAAGGAATGCAAGAAGTCGGTCTGGAAGTACAAGACCGAGTGGGAGCAGATGAGCGAGCGCGTGGGCTATTGGGCGGACATGGAGAACCCCTACATCACCTACGACGACAACTACATCGAGTCCGAATGGTGGAGCCTCAAAAAGATTTACGAAAAGGGCCTGCTCTACAAGGGCCACAAGATCGTGCCCTACTGCCCGCGCTGCGGCACCGCGCTCTCCAGCCACGAGGTCGCGCAGGGCTACAAGACGGTCGAGGAGACGTCCGCCGTCGCGCGCTTCAAGGTCAAGGGCGAGGAAAACACCTACCTCGTCGCCTGGACGACCACGCCCTGGACGCTGCCCAGCAACGTCGCCCTGTGCGTCAACCCGGATGAGGACTACGTGCGCCTGACGTTCGAGGGCGCGACGTACATCATGGCGGGCGCGCTGGTGGAGAGCATCTTCGGCGGCAAGGAAGAGGCGCCGGTCATCGTGGAGACGATGAAGGGCAAGGCGCTCGAATACATGGAGTATGAGCCGCTGTTCGATGTAAAGCGCGAGGGCGCGAAGTTCCACTACGTCGTCTGCGACGGCTACGTCACCATGAGCGACGGCACGGGCATCGTGCATATCGCGCCGGCCTTCGGCGAGGACGACGCGCGCGTGGGCCGCGCTTATAACCTGCCGTTCGTGCAGCTGGTGGACGCGCAGGGATGCCTGACGGAGGAGACGAAGTGGCCGGGCGTGTTCGTCAAGGATGCGGACAAGCTCATTTTGGCGGACCTGCGCGAGCGCGGCCTGCTGGTCAAGGCGCCGAAGTTTGAGCATGACTATCCGTTCTGCTGGCGCTGCGACACGCCGCTGATCTACTACGCCCGCCAGAGCTGGTTTGTCAAGATGACCGCCGTGCGCGACCAGCTGATGCGCAACAACCGCGCCGTCAACTGGATGCCTGAGAACATCAAGGAAGGCCGCATGGGCAACTTCCTTGAAAACGTCATCGACTGGGGCCTCTCCCGCGAGCGCTATTGGGGCACGCCGCTGCCGGTGTGGACCTGCAAGTGCGGCCATGTGCACGTCATCGGCAGCCGTCAGGAGCTGTGCGAGATGGGCAAGGATGTCGATCCGAATATTGAGTTGCACCGCCCGTATATCGACAACGTGGTGCTGACCTGCCCCAAGTGCGGCGGCGAGATGCACCGCGAGAAGGAAGTCATCGACTGCTGGTATGACTCCGGCTCCATGCCGTTTGCCCAGTGGCACTATCCGTTTGAAAACAAGGAGCAGTTTGAGCGCCGCTTCCCGGCGAACTTCATCTCCGAGGCGATCGACCAGACCCGCGGCTGGTTCTATACGCTGCTGGCGATTTCCACCTGCCTGTTTGACACCAATCCGTTTGAGAACTGCATCGTCATGGGCCACGTGCAGGACAAGGACGGCCAGAAGATGAGCAAGCACAAGGGCAACGTGGTCGATCCGTGGAGCGTTTTGAACGTGCAGGGCGCGGATGCCGTGCGCTGGTTCTTCTATAACAATGCCGCGCCGTGGCTGCCCAACCGCTTCCACGCCAAGGCGATCGAGGAGTCCCAGCGCAAGTACATGGGCACGCTGTGGAACACGTATGCGTTCTTCATCCTCTACGCCGAGATTGATCAGTTTGACCCGAAGGCGCATCCGCTCGACCGCGTGCAGCTCTCGCTGATGGACCGCTGGGTGCTCTCACGGCTGAACACGCTGGTGCGCGACGTGGACGAGCATCTTAAGAACTACCGGATCTTTGAGGCCTCCCGCGAGATGGCGGACTTTGTGGACGAGTTGTCCAATTGGTATGTGCGCCGCAGCCGTGAGCGCTTCTGGGGCAAGGGCATGGCCGGCGACAAGGAAGCGGCCTTCGCGACGCTTTACCACGTGCTGGAGACGATGAGCCGCCTGACCGCGCCGTTCACGCCGTTCATGGCCGAGAGCATGTATCGCAACCTCGTGTGCAGCGTGGACGCGCAGGCGCCGATTTCCGTACACATGACGGACTTCCCGGTCTGCGATGCGTCCCGAATCGACGAGAAGCTGGAGAGCCACATGAAGGATCTGCTGGAGGTCGTCGTGCTGGGCCGTTCCTGCCGCAACGAATCCGGCCTCAAGGTGCGCCAGCCGCTCTCGAAGATGATCGTCTCCGGCGCGACGCTCCCGCAGGAGCTTTGCGCGCTGGCCGAGGATGAGCTGAACGTCAAGGACGTGGAATTCACGAACGACACGACAGCGTTCATGACCTATCAGCTCAAGCCGCAGATGCGCACGCTGGGCAAGAAGTACGGCAAGCTGCTCAAGACGATCGGCGAAAAGCTGGCCACGCTCGATGGCAATGAGGTCGTCGCGAACTTCGAGGCGGGCAAGACGCTCTGCTTTGAACTGGACGGCACGCCGGTGGAGCTGGAAAAGGACGACGTGCTCACCGCGCCGGTGAAGAAGCCGGGCTATGTCGTCGCAACGGATCACGATGTGACCGTGGCGCTGGATACCAATTTGACCGAAGCGCTCGTGGCCGAGGGCTTTGCCCGCGAGGTCATCTCCAAGTTGCAGACGATGCGCAAGGAAGCGGGCTTCGAGGTGACCGACCGGATTCTCGTCACGGTGGATACGAAGGATGAGAAGCTCGCGGCGATCGTTGCGAACAATACCGAGGCGATTGCCAAGGGCGTGCTTGCGCTGGGCGTGCAGCTGGGCGCGCCGGCGGAGGGCGCCTATACCAAGGACTGGAATATCAATGGCGTCGAGGCGACGCTGAGCGTTCGTAAGGCATAACCCCCTTATACCGGCGCGAAGCGCGCATGGGGTCAAGGGGCGAAGTCCCTTGGCGGGTTTGGGCGGCAGCCCAACGTTTTCCCCAAAGAAGGAAAAGCGGTCAGGGAGCGAAGCGGGACCTGACCGGGATTTCCGCAAAGCAGAAGGATGCGCCCGGCCCTGAAACGCATGTCTGCCGAGAAGGAGAAACGATGGGACTGCCGCGCAGAACCCACCATCGCTTCGCGGCGGATAGAAGAGAGTGGGCGGAAGGAAGCCGTTTCAATCGTAGGGCGCGTTGCGCCCTGCTCTGAAACTCATTTGTTTTGAGAAAGGGGAAACGCTGGGCTGCCGCCCAGACCTGCCCGAGGGACGGTGTCCCTCGGACTCCCTTCCTCGCTTCACGGCGGATTGAAGAGAGATGGATAGAAAGACGAGCATGAAAAAAATCGTAATCGCTGGTGCGGGGGCATATCATTTTGCCCCCGCCATTTTCGAAGATCTATTTGTTCGCTATCGCATGCCCGTGGAGGCGTGGATGGTCGATGCGGATCTGGACATGGCGGAGCTCTCCGCGCGCGGCGCGCAGGCGCTGGCCCGTGCGTTTGGCGTGGAGGCGCGCTTCTACTACACCACTCAGCTCAAAAAGGCGGTCTTCTCTGCTGATGCGGTGATCGTCTGCGCGGATTTTTTGGACGAGCAGGCCTGGAAGCAGGACGTGCAATCGCTCGATGAAGTGGGGTTGGGCAAGCAGGCGCGCCTGCGCGGAGGCATCGGCGGCGCCATGCAGACCCTGCGCTCGCTCGATTTTATCGCCAATCTGGCCGATCAGATGCGCGAAGAGTGCCCGGATGCGCCGC
>CALVTV010000135.1 GCA_944363005.1 uncultured Clostridia bacterium
AAAGGCACCGGGAGGACAACCGTCCTCCCCGACACAGTCTGTAAATCAGACAGGAAGGGGTATCTGTTATGAAGAAACTGTTGAGCATTCTCCTGGCCGTGGCCATGCTGCTCACCAGCGCGGCCGCACTGGCGGAGACGTTTGAGGGCGTCGGCCAGGGCATGGGCGGCGACATCAAGGTATCTGTGACCGTGGAGGACGGCAAGATCACCGCAATCGATGTGCTCTCTCACGGCGAAACGGCGGGCATCTCCGATCCGGCTTTCGCTCAAATCCCCGATGCGATCATCGCCAACCAGTCCCTCGCCGTGGACGCGGTCGCGGGCGCGACGATGACCTCCAACGGCCTGTTGGCGGCTGTTGAAGCCGCGGCGGCAGCGGCCGGCCTCGACGTGGAAGCCCTCAAGGCAGCCGCAGTCGAAACCGAAGAAAAGACCTATGACAGCGAGCTGACGGCGGACGTTGTCGTCGTCGGTGCGGGCGGCGCAGGCCTTGCCGCGGCAACGGCGGCCAAGCAGAACGGCGCTTCCGTCATCGTCATTGAAAAGATGGGCACCGTGGGCGGCAACTCCATCATCTGCGGCGGCATCTACAACTCCCCGGACGAAGCGCTTCAAAGCGCCGTGGAAATGACCGATAGCGTCAAGTCCCTGGTGGAAGACGCGATTGCGGCCGAGCCGGTGAGCGACGAGCACGCCGAGCTGATCGCTGCGGTCAAGGCTGACTACGAGGCCTGGCAGGCCAATGGCAGCGTCGGCCTGTTCGACTCCGCGAACTGGTATGCCCTTCAGACCTGGAACGGCGGCGACCAAGTGGGCCGTCTGTCGCTGGTGAAGGTGCTGGCCAACAACTCCTATGCCGGCCTGGAGTGGCTCAAGAGCCTGGGCATGCAGTTCTCCGACACCATCGGCCAGGGCGCGGGTTCGCTGTATCAGCGCACGCACTCCTCGCTGGATTCCATGGGCACGGGCTACATCAAGGCGTTCATGAACGTCGTGGGCGAAGACAGCGTGCTCACCAACACCAAGGGCGAGAGCCTCATTCAGGACGAAACCGGCCGCGTGGTCGGCGTCAAGGCGACCAACCCGGACGGCACCGAGCTGGTGCTCCATGCCAATAAGGGCGTGGTCATCGCCACGGGCGGCTTCTCCGCGAACGTCGAAATGCGTCAGAAGTACAACACCTCCGGCAAGTGGCCGGTTCTGGGCGAGAACGTGATGACCACCAACGCCGCGGGCATCACCGGCGACGGCATCGTGATGGCCTCCGAGATCGGCGCGGGCCTGGTGGACATGGAGCAGATTCAGCTGCTCTATCTGGGCAACCCGGTCAACGGCGGCATGACCCGTTACACCCCGCGTGACCTCTCCGGCACGGACCAGATCATCTTCGTCAACAAGGAAGGCGAGCGCTTCGTCCAGGAGGACGGCCGCCGCGACGTCATCTGCTGCGCGCTCATCGAGCAGACGGATGGCCTGATGTACATTCTGGAATCCGGCGACGGCAACGCCGTGGACCCGGACGAGCTGATGACCGGCGACGGCGTCCCGGCGCGTCAGGCGGAGGAAGAGGGCTACCTGCTCATCGCGGACACGCTCGAAGAGATGGCTGAGAAGATCGGCTGCTCCTATGAGACGCTGCAGGCGACGGTCGATGCCTTCAACGCCGCTGTCGATGCGGGCGAGGACGAGTTCGGCCGCAAGCTCTACTCCACCAAGCTGACCAAGGGTCCGTGGATCGCCTGCCCGCGCGTGGCCTGCGTGCACCACACCATGGGCGGCATCACCATCAACGAGAACACGCAGGTGCTCGACGTCGATGGCAACGTGATCGAGGGCCTGTATGCGGCCGGTGAGGTCACCGGTGGCCTGCACGGCGCGAACCGCCCGGGCGGCAACGCGATCGTGGACTTCGTGGTCTTCGGCAAGCTGGCCGGCGAGAACGCCTCCAAGTAAGTTTCCCCCAGAGCCGTCGGGCATATGCCCGGCGGTTCTTTTTTGCGCAAATGAACGCGCGCCCTTCTATCCTGATTCGTTTCCCATCCCTCGCATGCGCGCAAAAAAACGCCCATCCGGGCGTTTTGCATATCAAAAGCGTTTGCTGTCTCCCCTTTTCGTTCTCCGCCGGCCCACGAATTGCCTGCCAAGATGCAGGAAATTCCAAACACTTCCGGGGCGTTTCGGCCGCTCAGCGCTCAAACGCTTCCAGCGCGACCGGCTCAAAGACGCCGGGCGAAACCATCTGCCAGATCTGCCTGAACCCGCAGTCGCGCACAAGCCTAAGCGCTGCGTCAAACGCGCAGGCCACATTGCACGCGCTGTGCGCATCCGAACCGAGCGTCACGCGCCCGTCCATGCGCCGCAACTGCTCGAGCAGCACCCGCGAGGGATACGGCGACGTGCGGTAACCCCGGCTGATCGCGCCCGTGTTCACCTCGAAGATCTTGTCCGCTTCCACCAACGCTTCCATCGCGCGCGCGGCGGCGCGCCGGTAAACCGGGCTCTCCTCGTCAAAGAACGCCCCGCGCTCGTTGAACTTGGTCAGCAGGTCGAAGTGGCCCACGATCTGCGCGCGCGGCTGAGCGGCCACCTTTTGAAGCTCGGAAAAGTACAGCGCTGCCGCCGCATCGGCATCCCCGACGAAATAGCGCGCGAGCAGATCCGCTGTCGCCTCCGGGCTTTCGTCCACAGAAGGATTTGCGCCGTCCACGGGCAGGTGATGCACCGACCCGATGACGTAATCAAATGGCGCGAGATCCACATTTGTGGAGAGCACATCCCACTCGATGCCCGCATACACGGCCATGCGCGGCGCAAACGCCGCTGCGAGATGCCGCATTTCTCGAAGGAACACTTCGACCGTCTCCATCCCGGGCGCCCAATCGTTTTTGAAGGGCAAGGGGCTATGCAAACTCAGCCCACAGCTGCGCATGCCCGCCGAAAGCGATGCGCGCACCATCTCCTCCGGCGTGCTCCTGCCGTCGTCCAGCGTGCTGTGCGCATGCAAGTTCTGAGGCGTCATTTGACCATCTTCTCCTGCTTTACCTTGTGATCGATCACGTGGCGACCGGCCATCTCGCGGCGAATGTCCTCCAGGCTGATGCCCATCTGCACCATCAGGACCATCACGTGATACATCAGATCCCCGATCTCGTAAATCGTGTTGGGCACGTCGCCCTCTTTGGCCGCCAGGATGACCTCCGTGGACTCCTCGCCTACCTTCTTGAGGATCTTGTCAATCCCCTTTTCAAACAGATACGTCGTATAGGAGCCCTCCTTGGGCTGCGCTTTGCGCCCGGCGAGCATCTCCATGAGCGATTCGTAATTGAACGCGGGCGGCGTTTCGCCTTCATACACCGGGTTGAAAAAGCAGGATGGCGCGCCGGTATGGCAGGCCGGGCCGTCCTTTTGCACCTCGATGAGCAGCGTATCCTTGTCGCAATCCGCCGTGATGGACACGATATGCTGATAGTTTCCGCTCGTCTCTCCCTTGAGCCAGAGCTGCCTCCGCGAGCGGGAGTAGAAGCAGGTCAGCCCCCGTTCCATGGAGATGCGCAGGCTCTCCTCGTTCATATACGCCAGCATGAGCACCGCTTTGCTCTGCGAGTCCACAACGATGGCGGGGATCAAGCCCTGCGCGTCAAATTTCAATGTCGTCAGATCGATCATCGGTTCACCCTCCGAACGGCAATGCCGTTTTGTTCAAGCGTCTGTTTCAGTCCGTCAATGGTCACTTCCCCAAAGTGGAAGATGGAAGCCGCCAGACCCGCATCCACGCGCGGCACGGACTGATACAGCGTCACAAAGTCCTCTGCGCAGCCCGCGCCACCGGAGGCGATGACGGGCACATCCGCCACCGCGCAGACATCCGAGAGCATTTCCAAATCAAATCCGCGCTTGACGCCATCCGTGTCGATGGAATTGAGCACAATTTCGCCCGCGCCCGCATCCACGCCGCGGCGAATCCAGTCGAGGGCGTCCATGCCGGTGTCCACACGCCCACCTTTGGCAAACACGTGATAGCGCCCGTTCACGCGGCTTGCATCCACGCTGAGCACGACGCACTGGTTCCCGTAACGCTGCGCCGCCGCGCCGATGAGCGACGGGTCCGCGATCGCTCCGGAATTGACGCTCACCTTGTCCGCACCGCTGTTGAGCACGCGCTCAAAATCGCTGAGTGTGGCGATGCCCCCGCCGACCGTCAGCGGAATAAAGAGCGTCGAGGCGACTTCCCGCAGAATGTCCGTAAAGAGGGAACGCCCTTCGGCGGACGCCGTGATGTCGTAAAACACGAGCTCGTCGGCCCCGCCCTCACAGTATGCGCGCGCCAGGCTCACCGGGTCGGACACATCGCCCAGCCCACAAAAATTCACGCCTTTGACCACCCTGCCGTCGCGCACGTCCAGACAGGGGATGATGCGTTTCTTGATCATGCTGTCACCTCCAGCGCCCGGCGCAAGTCAATCGCGCCCGTGTAGTAGGCCTTGCCGATGATCGCGCCAAACACGCCCGTTTTCGCCAGCTGTTTCACCTCTTCCAGCGAGGAAACGCCGCCGGAGGCCACGACGTCAAGCGCCGGAAAGGTCTTTGTCAAGTGCTCGTAGAGCGCGTGATTGGTGCCGCGCATCGCGCCGTCGCGCGCAATATCGGTGCAGATCACCCCTCGTATGCCCGTTGTGACAAGCCGCTCACAGAGCGCATCGCAGGTCAATTCGCTCTGCTGTGTCCAGCCGCGCAGGGCGACGTATCCGTTGCGCACGTCCACGCTCACGGCAATGCGCTCTGCGTAACGCGCCGCCAGCTTTTCCAACAAGTCCGGATCGGTAACCGCCGCCGTGCCCAGGATGACACGCCATACGCCCGCGTCCAG
>CALVTV010000136.1 GCA_944363005.1 uncultured Clostridia bacterium
TAGGGCGCGGCCCTAATGGGAAACTCTCGTGATGTTTCTGACATTGCGATCCTCCTCGTACATCTGCCGGTATTTCGGAGAGCCATATTCCACGAGCATCTCGCGCAAAACTTCGGCTTGCTGCTCAGTGGCCGATTCCATCAGCTGGGAAAGCGTGCGCTGCTGTTCTTCGTTCAGCAGGTTGCGGTGCGGATGATACCAGTCCGCCACCTTCACGCAGCCGCCGTTCCCCTGTTTCGTTTCCAGAGGGTAATCGACCGTGAGCGCCAGAATGTCGTTCTGGATCGTGCGCGTTGTCACACCGAACGTCCGCGCCAGTACCGGCATGGTCGTGGCGCGGCGGGCGACCAGTATGCGCATGATCTCCGCCCTGCGCTCATTCATCGTCACGGTCGATTCACCCCCTTTCCCTTGGCTCTGGCCGTATGCTATCACTCAAACCGGAAGCCTATTTTCCGGTTTGAGAAATTCGTTGGAGGAAATTTCCTGCTGGTTCAGATAAAAAAAGCCGGCACAAGCGATCACAGGCTCATCGTGCGATAAACCTGCAATGCTCGTGTCGGCTGGGCTCGGTATATCGGCCCTGCTCGCATTGAGCGTCGGTAGGGTGCGGCGGGTGCCTACTCTGTGGTGGCTCCCTGCCGGTTGGCTTTCTCTTGCGCCGTGCCCTTGATCACAGCGGCGACAAGATGATCCATGCTGATCTCATCAAACTCGTCCCGGTTGGGCTTTTTGATCCGCAATGCGTATGTCCCGTCCGCCCGTTGAACAGCCTCTCCAATCGGTATACGGCGCAGGGGCGTGTAAATCATTTTCCGCAGTTTTCTGGCCTCCATGCTTCCCTCCTTCTGAAAGAGCGTGAATCTACTGGTACATGATCCCCGGCATCGTCACCGTTTCGCATTTGTCCTGCGCCATGTGCAGGTCGCCCATGAGCGACGCGGCGAAAATGGAGCGATACCCGAACCGGCGGCGGATCGTGTCCACGCAGTCATCCAGCGCCTTTTGCTTCTCGCGCTTCCGCGCGTCGTTGAATATGTCCAGCTGCACCGGCTGTTTCTCGGGGATCAGGTTGATGCCCCGGATCGTCAGCGCCCGCACCGGCTTGTGCCACGGGTAGCGGATGCGGAACAGGTCAAAACCCGCCTGCGCGATCTCCAAGGGGCTTTGCGAGGGATATACAAGCGGCGTCTGATATTGTCGGTAGTCCAGATCCTTGTCCTTGACCGTGATCTGCACGCCGCGCGCCGCCAGCCCGTACCTGCGCAGCCGGTGCCCCACGTCCTGCGCCAGTTCGTAGAGTACGCGCCAGACGGAATAATCCGCGTCGAGGTCGCACACGCAGGTCGTACCATGCCCCACGCTCTTGATGGGTGCGACAAAGTCCGAGGGCATGACCGCCGCGTGATCTGTTCCGTTGGCGAACAGCCACAGCATGACGCCCACCTTGCCCAGCCGCCCACGCAGCAGCTCCGGGTCGGCCTGCGCGAGCGCTCCGATGGTCTGCACATTCATCGCGCGCAGCTTGCGCGTTGTCGCCGGGCCGACGTACAATAGCTCCGACACCGGCAAAGGCCACACCTTCTCCCGGTAATTCTCCCGGCTGATCACCGTCACCGCATCCGGCTTTTTCATGTCCGAGCCGAGCTTGGCGAAGATTTTCGAGTGCGATACGCCGATGGACACCGTCAGCCCGATCTCCTCGCGCACCCGGCGGCGTATCTCCTCTGCGATCTTCCGCCCTTCGCCTTCGACGTCGCCCCGCCCATAGGGGATGGACAGCCAGTTCTCGTCCATGCCGAACGGCTCAACGTCATCTGTATATTGCGCGTAGATGCGACGAACCAGCTTGGAATATTTGATGTAGAGGTCGTAGCGCGGCGGAACGCAGATCAGGCCGGGACAAGCTTGCCGCGCCTGCCAGTTTGCCATCCCCGTCTTTACGCCGCTGCGCTTCGCGGGATAGGACGCCGTCAGCACGATGCCGTGCCGATCCTCCGTAGAACCGCATACCGCGATCTTTTTGTCCCTGAGCGCGGGGTTTTCGCTGATCTCCACCGAAGCATAAAAACAATTCAGGTCTGAGTGCAGTATGATCGGGGTCATAGCGCGCCTCCTTTCGCCCGCCTTCAGGTATGTTTTTCGGGCAGTTCCGTATCGGTGCCATAAAGTATAGCACTAAATTTTTGAACACGCAAATCGGACGTACCGAACACATGTACAAGATGAGAAAATAATTTTCCACAAAGTTTTGCGTAAATTTTTGTACGAACAGAATGTTAAATCGCATTCGACTCCTGCCCCAGGGTATTTACGGTTATAGATTTTGATGCTATAATAAAGCCACCAGAAATACGGGAGGGTTCCACATGGCTGACGAGGGTAAGAAGATCGTGCGCATGGAGAAGGCGCGCGCCGAGAAGGTGGCTGCGTTCAACCGCGAGACCTACGGCGAGGTGATCCGCGCGAGCCGCTTGAGGCGCGGGCTGTCGCAGCCGCAGCTTGCGGCGCTCCTGAGCACCAGCAAAAACTACGTCAGCAACTGGGAGCACGGACGGGCACGCCCGGACATGAACATCATCCCGCAGCTGTGCGCGGCGCTGGGCATCCGCATCGCGGAGTTTTTCGGCGTACAGGGCGAAATTGACCAACTCACGCCGGAGCAGCGGGCACACATTGAGCGCTATGCGCAGCTCAACGCCCGCGATCAGGCCACCGTGAACGCGCTTACCGATTCTCTTCTCCGCATGGAGGACGAGGAGTTCCGGCGGCATTGCCAGGAGGCCTTCGTCTATCTGTTCCACAACAGCAACATGGCTGCCGCCGGTTCGCTCAACGTGCTGGGCGACATCGTAGACGGCGAGTGCGAGTTCATCCGCCGCGACGCGGAATCCGCGTGCGCCGACGAGATCATTACCGTCACCGGCGACAGCATGGAGCCGACCTTCTACGCAGGCGACGACCTGCTGATCGAGCACACCGAGACGCTCGAACCGGGGGAGATCGGCATCTTCGTCATCAACGGCGAGGGCTTCGTCAAGGAATACCGGGAAGGCGGCGTCTATTCGCACAACGAAGCGGCTTATCCCTTCCGCAGGTTCTATCCCGGCGACGACGTGCGCGTCGTGGGCCGCGTACTCGGCAAGGTCACGAGGGAGCAGCGCCCGACGCACGAGGAAGCCGTCGTACTGGAGGAGCTGCGGCGCGAGGGCGCTTTCTAAGATTTCCACGATATAACAACATGACGCTTGAAAGGGCTGGCGCGCGCCGGTTTATTTCCTGCACCATTTTTGAGGGAGAATGGAGGAAAAGCAATGAAGGGACGTTCGGCTAAGGTCTATGTGGACGTGACCGTGGAATTTGACGCCGACGGGAGGATGTACCCGCGTTCTCTTGTATGGGAAGACGGCATGGCCTACGCCATAGACCGCGTAAAGGCCGTGCGGCCCGCGCACGCGGAGCGGGCGGGCGGTCAGGGCGACCGCTATACCATCATGGTGAATGGGCAGGAGCGATACCTGTTCTTTGAGCACAGCGCCGACTTTGGCGATTCCAATATCGGGCGTTGGTTTGTCGAACGGAAGGAGTGAGGGCATTGGCAAAGGCAAGCGAGGAATTGAAAAACCGCATCCTGTGCTATATCAACAGCTATACCGAACAGCACGGGTTTGCGCCGAGCTATCGGGAGATACAGGCGGCGGTGGGCGTGGGTTCGACCTCGACGATCTACAATTACGTCAAGCGCCTCGAGACGGAAAAACGCCTGAACACGCAAAGCAGACAGCCCCGGACGATCTCCACCAGCCGCAGCCGCACGATAGAAATGCGCGGGCGCGGCACGCGGCGCGTGCGCGTGGAGACCTCCGACGGCGGCGCGCTGTATCTGGATTGCAGCCTTGAGCGCTCTGGTGCGAGCAACGTCGCCTTCGCCTTTACCGGCGTGATCGACGCCAGCCATCTGAAAAGTGCCGTGAGCAG
>CALVTV010000137.1 GCA_944363005.1 uncultured Clostridia bacterium
TCACACGCTGGGGTGCAAGGTCAATCAGTATGACACGCAGGCCATGCGCGAGCGGTTCGAGCAGGCCGGTTACCGGACGGTCGATTTTGAAGGGGAAGCCGACGTGTATGTCGTCAACACTTGCACGGTGACCGGCACGGGCGACAAGAAGAGCATGCAGGTCATCCGCCGTTGTCATCGGCAGAACCCGCTGGCGGCGATCGTCGTCACGGGTTGCCTGGCGCAGCGCGCGGCGGACACGCTGACGTTGCCCGGTGTGCGCCTGATCCTGGGAACACAGCGCCGGGGAGAAGTGGTGAACCTTCTTGAACAGGCGCTCGAGCAGGATTGTGCGCTGATCGCCGTGGAATCGCTGCGGCAGGCGCCCTTTGAGCACCTGAGCGTGCATGCGCATGAGGGGCATACCCGCGCGACCATGAAGATTCAGGAGGGGTGCGATCGCTATTGCACGTATTGCATCATTCCCTCCGTGCGCGGACCGATCCGCTCCCGACCGCTTGAGGACATCGCGCAGGAAGCGCAGAGCCTCGCGCAGGCCGGTTTTCAGGAAGTGGTGCTCACAGGCATTCACCTGACCAGCTACGGACGGGATCTGCGCGACGGCACGACGCTGCTTTGCGCCATCCGCACGGTGCACGCGGTTGAAGGCATCCAGCGCATCCGCCTGGGATCGCTGGAACCGGTCATTGTGACGCCCGAATTTGTAGAGGGTGTGGCGCAGCTTGACAAGGTATGCCATCAGTTTCACCTGGCCCTCCAAAGCGGAAGCGATACCGTGCTCGCCCGTATGCACAGGCGCTATACGAGCGGCGAATTCCTCGCGGCGTGCGCGCTCTTGCGGGAAGCTTTTGAGGATTGCGCGCTGACGACCGACGTGATGACCGGCTTTCCCGGCGAAACGCAGGCTGAATTTGAGCAGACGAAGGAAACCTGCCGCCGGGCCGGTTTCTCGCGCATGCATGTGTTCCCGTACTCCGAGCGCGAGGGGACAAAGGCCGCGCAGATGGACGGACAGGTTCCCCGCCATGTGCGCGAAGAGCGCGCCCGCGAGCTGATTGCGCTGGGCAAGACGCTCGAGCGCGATGCGCTGCTTGCGCGCGTGGGCAAGGAAGAAGCGGTGCTTGTGGAGGAACTGGACGAAGCGGGGCTTGGCGCGGGCTACACGGGCGGTTATATGCGCGTGCATGTGCCGGGAGGTGTGCCGGGCAGCATTGCGCGCGTGCGCATCACGGGCACGCAGGACATGGAACTCACCGGGGAGATTCTGCCCGGTTCACGCAATGAAGCAAAGGAGTGACACTGAATGAAGGACTGTCTGTTTTGCAAGATCGCTGCGGGAGAAATCCCCAGCACGAAGGTGTACGAGGACGAGCAGGTGCTCGCTTTCCGGGATATCGCGCCGCAGGCGCCCGTGCATGTGCTGGTGATTCCCAAGAAGCACGTGAGCGGCTGGTATGCGGCCAAGGATGAGGACGACGCTGCGCTTGCGCACCTGATGCGCGTGGCGGCAGAGGTTGCCCGGATGGAGGGAATCGTGGAGAGCGGTTTCCGCGTCGTTTCCAATTGCGGCAAGGATGCGCGCCAAAGCGTGGAGCACCTGCATTTGCACGTGCTGGGTGGACGCGAGATGGAGGATCAGATGGCCTGAATTCCCGAAACGGGAGCGATAGACTTCGGCAAAAATTTTTGGTGAAAATCAAAAAATACGTTGACGAATGCAGTTTGTTGCGCTATAATAAACCGTACGGTACTCCATTAGCGGCTGATTTGACGCAATGGATCGTCAATGCTTGAGCCGAGGGGAGGGATACTAGATGTCTGAGATCCGTGTTCGTGAGAATGAATCCCTGGAAAGTGCTCTGAGGAGATTCAAGAGACAGTGCGCGCGTTCTGGCGTTATCGCGGAGGTTCGTAAGCGTGAGCATTACGAGAAGCCCAGCGTGAAGCGCAAGAAGAAGGCCGAAGCGGCCCGCAAGCGCAAGTACTGATTCGCAAGCATTGCCCCATCGCAAGATGGGGCTTTTTTCATCTTTTTCGCTACAGCAGGCGGCTTTGGCAGGGGCGGCTGTTTTGCATGCAGGCGGCCATGTTCTGCTGATGGATGACAAGGGAGAGACCGACGATGAAGTGTGCTTTTTTGCTCTATCCGCACCCCAATGTGCGTTACCGGCAGTCGCTTCTTACAATTGCGCAGGCCGAGCTGTCCATGACGCTAGAAGCGCTTGGACGCGGCGGCGAGGTGCGTCCGGTGACCATGGGCGGGGCAGCGTTTCTGACGTTTGACTGCGATCACCTGACGCGCAGAGACGTGCGCATGCTCAGTCAATTGGCCGGTGTTTACGTGATGTTCACCATGGAGGACGCCCAAATGGTGCCCATGGAGCCCGAACACCCCAATTACATTGGAGAGGACTTGCCGGCGCTGCTCAAATACAAGGGCAAGACGAACGAGATGTTCACCGACGCCATGCTCACCATGGCGCTGTCGCAGAGCGCGTTCATGCCTGTCCACGACAGCCAACTGATCGTCTGCGATCCGATGGCTGGCCGCGGAACGACGCTCATGCTTGCGGCCCGCCGCGGCTATCATGGCGTAGGCATCGAGATCAGCAAGGGCGACGTCAAGGAGTGCTGCGACTTTTTGACCCGCTATCTCGAATATCACCGCACCAAGTACAAGCGGAGCGAGTCGGCGCTCACTGTGCGCGGCAAGGTTGGGGGCCGGGAGACGAAGTTTGTCTTTTCTGACACGGCAGAGCACTTCAAGGACGGCGATACCCGCACATTGCGCATGATCTGCGGCGATACGCGCGATGCTTGCGCGCTGCTTCGGCCTCAGAGCGTGCATCTGATGGTGACGGACGTGCCTTACGGCGTTCAGAAGGGAACGGCCGGCCGACAGGACACGATTGGGGGCACCATTGGGGCGGCGTTGGGCGGCTGGCAGGAGGTACTCAAACCCGGCGGCGTGCTGGCGATGAGTTTCAACACGTATGTGACGCGGCGCGCAGAGCTGGAGCGCCAATGCGAGAAGGCGGGCTTGTGCGTTGTGCAGACGCCTTCGCTGGAGCATTGGGTGGAGCAGGCCGTCAATCGCGATGTGATTCTGGCGCGAAAGCCCTGAAGGAATACAAGATAGAAGAAAGTGCCGGTGTGCGGGACATTGTCTGTCACACTGGCACTCTTTTTTTTAAAACGACTGGAAGGCCAAATCAATTCAGAATGTCATCAAAAAAATCTGAATCAATTCGCTTGATGGAATAGGTTTCCTCGACAGATACACCGACATTGTATTCAATCATCAATTCTGCCAGAACGATTCCGTCGATCAGGATAATTTTGGTCGTGTGCTGTTTGCTCGCATATGCCATTGCTTCTTTTGTAAATTGCGCAGTCGTGATGAACAAGCCCTTTGACGCACCATGCCCCGCCAACGCACCGACAAATTTTTGAAGGTCTGGACGGCCTACCGTACTCTTGCGGTCCCAACGCTTTGCCTGAATATAAATCAAGTTAAAGCCCAGCTTATCCTCTCGGATGATGCCGTCGATGCCTTCGTCGCCGGTGTTTCGAGTTACCGTTCCGGCGTCCTTCAGTGATCCGCCATATCCCATCCGCGTCAACAGTTTCACTACCAGATGTTCAAAGAATTGGGGGGATTGTTTCATAATCTCCGATAAGATATCGTCAATCAGAGCGGCTTTGATTTGGGAGTACGCCTCATCAAGAATATCCTGAGGAGATTGACTTGAAACGATAATCTGATGAGGGCCGCTTTTATGAATTCTTTCAGAAGATGTACTTGTTTCGGATGTGGGCGGGATACTGCGAGAGAGGAAATCTTTAAACGAATCGAATCCCAGAAGAAACTTGGTGTCGATTGGCGACATGTTTGAGGAAAGCACCTGCTTTCCGGACTCGGTAATGCGATATATGCCGCGCGAAGAATTTTCAATGAGGCCAGCCTGCTTCAGGTAGCTTGCGGTCCAGTTTACTCTGTTGTTGAAAAGGGGTTGTTTTCCGCTGGGCAAAAGCTCCTTGCGTTCTTCA
>CALVTV010000138.1 GCA_944363005.1 uncultured Clostridia bacterium
ATCTGCACGCGGGCGAAACGCTGCACCTCAAGTGCGGCAACGAGAAGGGCACGGGCCGCGTGGTCAGCGTTTCCGGGAAGGACTACGTGGTGGAGATTCTGACCGGGAACTTCGACGTGGACGACACCGTGCGCTGCTTCCGCGAGAGCAGCATGAACAGCGACACCGAAACCGGCCGCGGCAAGGTGACGCGCTACCCCGACGTCAACGTCACCGCGCAGGGCCGCATCGTCGCCGTGCATGTCAAGGCGGGCCAGAAGGTCAAGACCGGCGATCTGCTCTTTGAGGTGATCGACGCCACGAGTGAAAAGGACGCCGAGCTCACGCTGACCGCCCCCTGCGACGGCGCGCTCACGCTGCTGAACACCACCTCGGGCGCGCAGGTCTACCGCGGACAGCTGCTCTGCGAAATCGCGGACTTGTCCACGCTCGAGCTGAGCGCGGAGGTGGATGAGCTGGATCTGCTCTCCGTCCAGGTCGGCGATACGCTCACCTATACGCTCGACGCCTACGGCACGGAGACGTTCACCGGCACGGTCACCGAGATTCGCCCGGTGGGCACGACCAAGCAAAACGCCACCTATTTTAACGTGCGCATCACCCTGCCCACGGGCAAGACGCTCCTGCCCGGCATGAACGCCACAGTAACCCTCAATCCGTAAAGGAGGACCGGCTTATGGCTCAGCCCTTTACCGATGCGCAGCGCAACGCGATCCGTCAGCTTCTCTTTGAGAGCGCCTGCCGTCACGCGCTCACCACGGGCGTGCGCAAAACCTCGCTGGAGATGCTCACGGCCGACGCGGGCATTTCCAAGTCCTCCTTTTACAAGTTCTACGAGAGCAAGGAACAGCTGTTTTTGGAGGTCGCGGCCCACTGGGAGCGCGAGGTGCTCGAGCGCGCCTCCCGCGCGCTTTCGGACACCCCCGGCATCAGCGATAAAGCGCGCGCCGCCAACTTCGCCTATCGCGCCTTTGAGGCCGTGTTCGACCTGGGCATCCAGCGCTTTCTGCGCGAGGATCTGCCGCTGCTCAACGAATATGCGCCCAAGGGCGAGGCCTGCCGCCACTATCTCTCCTCGGCGCTGGGCATCCACGCGCGCTTTCAGCAGGCGCACATCCGCTTCACCGTTTCCGACGAGATTGTGCGCTCCGTCATTCAGCTGATCTACCTGTCGATCCTCAACAGCGCAGAGATCGGGGAATCGTTTTTCCCCGCGCTGCGGGAGCTGGTGGTCAGCGCCTGCGACCGGTTGATCGCGTAATCACAGAAAAAACAGAACGCCAGCCAAGGCGTTCTGTTTTTGTATTGTCCATCCCCGCAGCCGCCTTTTCTCAAAGAAAAAACGCTTCATCGCGGGGCATTTTCTCCCCGCCATGAAGCGAATCCATGGTTTTTTCACAGGCCCAGCATCGCGGAGGCGATCATGAAGTAGATGACCAGCGAGCAGGCATCCACAATCGTGGTAATCATCGGGCTGGCCATGACCGCCGGGTCGAGGCCCACGCGCTTGGCGCCCATCGGCAGCAGGCAGCCCACCGCCATGGCGATGATGACCGTACAAAGCAGCGTGACCGACACGGTCGCGGAAATCATCACGCCCGCGTTGGTGAACACGATCATGCGCAGGAAGTTGACGGCCGCCAGCGCAAAACCCGAAATGACCGCCACGCGCATTTCCTTCCACAGCACGCGAAGCCAGTCCCTCAGCTCGACCTCGCCGAGCGCCATGTTGCGAATCACGGTGACGGAAGTCTGGCTGCCGGAGTTGCCGGCGCTGTCCATGAGCATCGGGATGAACGCCGTGAGCACGACGGCGCCCGCGAGCAGTTCTTCAAAATGGGTGATGATCGTCGAGGTAAACGTCGCGGAGATCATCAGAAGCAGCAGCCAGGGCAGGCGGTGCGTCACCAGGTTCATGACGCTCGTCTTGAGATAGTCCTCATCGCCCGGGATGATGGCGGCCATCTTCTTGATGTCCTCGGTGTTCTCCTCCTGAATGACGTCAACGATATCGTCGATGGTGATGATGCCCACCAGCCGCATTTCCTTGTCGCAGACGGCGATGGAAGTCAGGTCATAGCGGCGGAAATCGTCGGCCACGGCCTCCTGATCGTCGGTCGTCGTCGCGCTGACGATATTCGTGTCCATGATGTCGCGAATGGTCGTGCTCTCCGGCGCGATGATCAGCTTGCGCAGGGAGACCTGTCCGACCAGGTGGCGCTGATCGTCGATGACAAAGCAGGTGTAGACCGTCTCCTTGTCAATGCCCGTGCGGCGGATGTAGTCCATCGCCTTGCGCACGGTGAAGTAGTCGTGCAGGTCCACGTATTCCGTGGTCATCAGGCTGCCCGCGCTGTTCTCCGGGTAGTTGAGCAGCTGATTGATGGTGGCGCGGGTCGTCTCGTCCGCGTTCTGCAAGACCTTTTTGACGACGTTGGCCGGCATTTCCTCCAGGAAGTCGACCGCGTCGTCCATGTACATGTCGTCCACCAGCGCCTTGAGTTCGGCGTTGGTCGCGCTCTCGGCGATGAGCTGCTGCTGTTCGCTGGTCATGTAGGAGAACACGTCGGAGGCGATGTCCTTGGGCAGCATGCGGAAGAGTTTGATGACCTTGCTGCTGTCCTCAACCTCTTCGAGCCCCTCCGCGATATCCACGGGCAGGCACTCCTGCGCCTTCTTCTTGAATTCCTGATGCTTGCCCTCTTCCATGTAGGTGAGCAGCTCCATAAAGTCCTTGCGGATTTCCTCTTCCATTGGGATTCCCTCCTATCATTTTCGGTCGTGAAAATGCAGGTTTTCCCCTGAAAACAGGCGCAAAAAGGCGCGCAACATCAGGCTGCGCGCATACGATGCATTATTCCTTGCAAAAGCGCATGCTTAAAAGACGCAGCCGACAGGGCGCCAAGCGTTCTCGGGGATTGCCCGCGTTGCTACTGGGATAATCGTCCACGTCTTTCACCTCCATCTTTTCGCACCGGGCGGTTCCCGGCGCGTCCATGCTTACTCTACCCCCAAAACGTCCCGTTGTCAACCCCTTCGCGTGCGATCTTGCGACCAAAATGAGGCATTTTTTCTGCGCGCTTCGTTTGCCGCCCGGCGGCCCGCGAAAGCCGCTTTTTTCTTTGCGCGAATGACCCCTTTACACGCTGTAGCCCACGCCCGCGCGCAAAAGATACAGCACCCGCCCGGCGACCGGCATGCCCGTGATCGCCGCCAGCGCCTCGGCGTACAGGTTGAGCTGGCCGCGGTGCCGCTCGATCGCCCCGGCCGCGTCGCGGTCCGTCTTGTAATCCACCAGCACCCACTTGCCCTGCTCCACAAAGCAGCAGTCCACCACGCCCTGAAGCAGCTGCAAGCTGCCGTCCGGCGCCGTTCTGCGATAGGTGAACGCCCATTCGCGCTCCACCCGCTCGCTTTGGAGCATGCGCACGCCCACCGGCGAGGCGAACAGGCGCACCAGCATGGACGCGGGAACCATCCGCGCCTCGGCCTCGCTGAGCACGCCGCTTTCCCTAAGCCGCGTCAGCTCCCCAGCAATGGCTTCCTCCAGCGAGGCCGCGCCCCGCAGGCGGGCAAGGTCGATCATGCACAGCGCGCGGTGGAACGCCGTGCCGATCTGCGCGCCGGTGACCGCCTGCTCCTGCATAAAGCGCGGCAGGCGCATGATTTCCACGTCCCGAGCGTGAAGCTCGTCGTCCGCGGCGCGCTTTTCGTCGCGCAGCACGGCGCTCACGCTCGTCTTGCGCGCGCCCGGCGCGGCGGCGCTGACGGTAAAGGCCAGCAGCCCGTCGTCCGGCGGCGACGCTTCCAGCTTGGCAAGCAGCGCCTTGACGGCCTCGTCGCTGCGGCGCGTCTGCCCGGCCTGCACGTCCTGCGCGTGGTCATACACGAGCCAGCGCGAATCGCCCGCCGTGACCGCTTCTTCCGTAAGGTTCAGGCATGCGCCGTGCTCAAGCAGCATCGGGCAGACCATGTCAAGCTCCGTGCGCATGGCCCGCAGCGCCGCGGCGCCCTCCCCCCTCTGCCAGCCGCCGCGCGCGCTGCCGATGAGGATCAGCCGCTCCCGGGCGCGCGTCATGGCGACATAGAGGATGCGCACCTCTTCGGAAAGCTGTTCGCTCTGGGCCTTCAGGCGCATCGCCCGGCGCAGCAGCGTGTCGCGCTCGCTGTGCAGCGCGGTGTCCACACACGGCAGGCCGATGCCCAGCGTTCCATCCAGCAGCACGCGCGCGCGCAGGCCTTGCACGCTCATCTTGCGGCCCATGCCCAGCACAAAGACGACCGGGAACTCGAGGCCCTTGCTCTTGTGGGTCGTCATGATGCGCACGACGTCCTCGTTTTCCCCGATGGCGCTCGCGCTCATGGCGTCCCCGCCGGCGCGCAGCCGCTTGGCATAGCGCAAAAAGCCGCTGAGCGAACCGCCTTGCGCCTGCATATACGCCCGGGCACGGGAGATGAGCAGGTGCAAATTGGCCTGCCGGGCCGCCCCGCCGGGCAGCGCGCCCGCCTGCGCGACGAACCCCGTCTCCGCGTAGATGCGCGCGATGAGCGCATCCACGCCCTGATGGCGCGAAAGCAGCCGCCAGCGCGCCAGCCGCGCCTCGAATGCCCGGAGTTTTTCGCTGAGCGCGTCCTTTTTTTCCTCGCGGTAGCGGCGCACCGCCTCGTGATAGGGCACGCGCGTGTCCGGCGTATGCAGGCGGATGTCGCTGAGCTCCGCGTCCGTGAGCGCCAGGGCCGGCCCGCGCAGGCTGGCCAGCAGCGCGGTGTCCTTCGCGCCGTTGTCCACGGTCTCCAGCAGCGCCATCACCGCGCGGATTTCCGGGATGTCAAAATATCCCTCGCCCGCGTCGCAAAACGCCGGGATGCCCTCCTGCTGCAAAATGTCCGCCGCCAGCGGTGCGCTCCCGCGCGAGACGCGCATCAGAATCGCCATGTCCCGATAGCGAAGCGGCCGTTCGCCGCCGCTCTTCGCGTCGTAAAACGGCGTGCCCACCAGCGCCCGAATGCGCGCGCAGGCGACGAGCGCCTCCCGCTCGATGGCCGCCAGTTCGCGCTCGTTGTCCGCGTCCTCCGGCGCTTCGCCGTCCTCCGGTTCGCCCTCCTCGTCCTGTTGCGGGCGGCCGAGCACGTGCAGCTCGATGGGCGGGTCGTCCTCGCGCGCGGGCAGGCCGGGAATCAGCCGCTGGCGCGCGTCGTAGTCGATTTCGGTGACGTCCGCGCGCATGATCCGCTCGAATACCGCATTGACGCCCTGGAGCACGTTCGCCCGCGAGCGGAAGTTGCGCTGCAAATCGATGCGCCGGCAAAGCGGCGTATCCTCGCGGTCCCAGCGCGCCGCCTTGTCGAGGAAAAGCGC
>CALVTV010000139.1 GCA_944363005.1 uncultured Clostridia bacterium
TGGGGCTACCGCCCCAAACCCCGTCTGGGGGACCGGAGCCGGGCGCGCCCAGTGGGCGAAGCAGCCCGGCGGAGCGTCGGGAATCGCAAGGAGTGCCGCTAGCGGCACGACTATGCGAGTTCCCCGGACTTTCATCCCCAAACCCCATCTTCGCTTCGCGCGGATACAAGAGGCTTGGCGGTGAAATATTTCAGTCCTGCGGGATATGCAGCATCTTTTCACTGATCTTCTGGCCGAAGGCCGTCGCGGCCACGCCGCCAAGGCCCGTCTCACGCAGGGAGACATCCATCTTCTCCCCGACTTCGCGCATGGCGAGGATCACCTCATCCGGCGGAACGGCCGAGCGGATGCCCGCAAGCGCCATATCCGCGCAGGTCATGGCGATCATCGCGCCTGCCGCGTTGCGCTTGACGCAGGGCACTTCCACCAGGCCCGCGACCGGGTCACAGACCAGCCCGAGCAGGCTCTTGATCGCCATGGCCGCCGCGTGACAGATGGCCGTGGCGTCGCCGCCGCCCAGGTAGCAAAGTGCCGCCGCGCCCATTGCGCTCGCCGTGCCGATCTCCGCCTGGCAGCCGCCCGCCGCGCCCGCGATGGACGCCTTTTGCGCGATCACCTGGCCCACGGCGCCCGCCACGTACAGCGCGCGCACCATGGTCTCCTCGCTCAGGCCCTCGCGCCGCTGATAGGGCAGCAGCACCGCCGGAAGCACGCCGCAACTGCCCGCCGTCGGCGCCGCGACGATGCACTTCATGCAGGCGTTGCTCTCGCCCATCTCCAGGGCCTGCGCGATGACCTGCCCGGCGAATTCGCCCAGAATCGTGCGGCCCTGCGCGACATACGCGCGCATGCGGGCGCCGTCGCCGCCGACCATGCCGCTCTGGGAGCGCAGCGACGGGTCATAGCCTGCGCTGGCGCGGCAAATGGCCGCATACAGCGCGCGCATGCGGGAGAGCGAGTCCTCCCGAGTGGCGCCCCGGTCGATGCAGTCGCTTTCCAGAATGACCTCCACGATGTCTTCCTTGGCGTCCATCAGCGCCTGAAGCGATTCAATCGCCATGGGAATCCTCCTCTGCGTTCAAAAAGGTCACGCCGTTGATGCCGTCGATGTGGCGCAGCCACTCGATGCCCTCCGGCGGAACGGCCTTGTCGATCTCGATGACCATGACGGCGTTCCCGCCGGGATGGTCGCGGTAAAGCTGCAGTGTCGCGATGTTCACGTTCTTGCGCGCGAGCATGCTCGCTACGTCGCTCACGTGGCCGGGCTGATCCTCGTTTTGCACGATGAGCGTGGGCAGGTCGCCGGAAAAGTTGACCCGCAGGCCGTTGAGCTCCACCACCATGATCCGCCCGCCGCCCAGCGAGGAGCCGGTCATGCACAGGGTTTGTCCGCTGGCGCCGGTCAGCTCGATGCGCGCGGTGTTGGGGTGTTCGCCGCGCAGGTTTGCGTTTTCAAACGTGACCGCCATACCGGCTTCATCCGCCAGATGCAGGCTGGAGGCGATGCGCTCATCGTCCGGCCGCATGCCCAGCAGGCCCGCGACGAGCGCGCGGTCGGTGCCATGGCCCCGCCCCGTGGCGGCAAAGGAGCCGGAAAGCGTGATTCGGGCGCGTTTGGGCGTGCCCTCGCCGAGCAGGCGGCGCGCCATGCCGCCGATGCGCACGGCGCCGGCCGTGTGCGAACTGCTGGGGCCGACCATGACCGGGCCCAGAATGTCGAAGAGATTCATGCGCTGGTGCCTCCTCGTATGCCCCGCTCTTGCGGGCAACATGCTTTGAAAATCATAGCAGAAATCCGCCCGCAAATCAACCGGGGAAATTCGCGCGGGCAGGAACAAATCTCCCTCTATGAAAATCGCCCGCAATGCGGTACAATAGAAACGCAATTCAGCAGGACAGGACGTGAACTATGTTTTCTTTAGCATCGGCGCAGGACCGCCATTTGATCGTGTTTGATTTGGAGTGGAACCAGAGCAGCTATGCGCCCAACCACCGCATGCCCCACGAGATCATCGAGATCGGCGCATGCCGTGTGGACCGGGACTACCGCGTTGTGGATACGTTCAGCGCGGTGATTCGCCCGCGGCTGTACAAGAAGCTCGACAAGCACATCAAGTCCGTCACCGGCATCACCGAGGCGGAGCTGGAGCAGGGCCGTCCGTTTTCCGATGTGTTTGGGGAGTTCATCGCCTGGTGCGGCGAGGATGTGCGCCTTTGCACGTGGGGGCGGGACGACTTCCCCGTGCTCAAGCGCAACGCGGCGTTCTTCATGACGCCGATGCCCTTTGAACCGCCGGTTGACGCCCAACTCGTCTTTGCCCACGCCTGCCTGCACAGCGCGCACCAGCAGATGAACCTGCACAATGCGTTGGACGCGATGGAAATCGTCGTGGACGTGCCCGCCCACAGGGCCGTGTACGACGCGCAATGCACGGCGGCGCTGCTTTCGCGGATCGACGAGGCCGTGCGCGCGCTTGAACCGGTGCAGCGTGAGCAACTCGAGCGCGCGCTCCTTCGCGAGCGGCGCATTGCCGCCTCGTCCCTGCGTTCGGTGCCCACGCGCCATGTCTATCAGTCCGAGGCGCTTCAGGACGAAAAGCTCATGAACGTGGCCTGCCCCGCCTGCGGGCGGCGCACCGCGTTTGATACGCCGTGGTTTGACAGCGGGCGCGAGCGGTACCTGGCGCTGGCGTACTGCCCGCAGCACGGCATGGCCTATTGCCAGATGCACTTCAAGCGCCTGCCCGCGGGCACGCTGGTCATGCATCAGCGCGCGTACGCCGCCGACCCGGAGCAGATTCAAGAGGTGCGCGAGAAGTACCGGCTTTACCAGCTCACCCCGCCGAAAAAGCGCCATCACCGCCTGAACATGGAGGATGCGCTCAAGAAGGCCGCACAGCATACATGATGCCCCGCAGCGCAAAAAGGCGATGCAGAAGGATTCTGCACCGCCGTGGATTGGACAGTCATCAAACGGATCAAAGCCCGAGATGGCTTTCGATCCGCGAAACACGCATCGCTAAACTTTCATCCGAGGACTCTGACATCTTTGCCATTTTCTTTGCTTCGGTACGCGCCAACAGATAATCACAGGACACATCCAGCGTATCCGCCAGAAGGCACAGTGTTTCCAGACTGGGCTGACGGAGGCCGCGCTCATACAGACCGACGGTATTCAGGCTCTTCCCAATGACATCTGCCAGAGCCTGTTGGCTCATGTGTTTGGCGGTACGGGCAGCCTTCAGGCGCTCACCAAACTTGATCATTCTTGACACCTCCCACAATCGGCTTTTTCCCTTGCTAGGCCGAATTCGCCCGGTACTTTAATTATACGGTGGATTTCCCGAACGTCTACTTACAAAAATGATGTATTTTCCCGATTTTCACACTAATTTTACCGTTTTCCGTCGTTTTGAAATCTTTTTTTGTAATGTATACAGCACTTTTTTTAACAAAGAAGATGTGGGTCCTGCCGGATTGACCTGAGAAAAATTTCAAGATATTTGTATATTATGCCAAGCCTGCCGCGCCGATGCAAGCGGGAGGTGTATGTGCATTCAGGAGGAAGCTCATGAAAACATCCCCACGCCGCGAGGAAAACATGACCCTTCGCGCGCTGTATCTGCTGGCGATCGTCTTCGTTGTGGATGGTCATACGACCTTTGCGGACATGTTCGATCTTCAGCATCTGTTCCGGTACTATTCCTTTCACCTGATGCTCTTCGCCTTCGGGTCGGGCTATCTGTTCCGCGACGCGGATGCGGACGCACCGCTGGCGATGATTGCGCGCAAGGCGAAGCGGCTGCTTGTGCCGCTGTACGCATGGAACCTCGTCTATGGCCTGGGCGGGGCGTTTTTGCGCCGGTTCGGCGGATTTGAGATCGGCGCGCCGGTGACGCTTTACCGCCTTGTGGTCTCGCCGCTGACCAACGGCGAGCACTTTGTCTGGAACCTGGGGTCCTGGTTTGTGTTCCCGCTGTTTCTTGCGCAGGCGCTCTATGTGCTCGTGCGGCGGGCGGCGCGCCTGTGGGGCGATCGCGAACCGGTGACGTTCCTCGTTTGCCTCGTTCCCGGCGCGATTGCGGCCCAGTTGTGCGCGGCAAACCGGCAGGACCTTTTGCCGCTCTTCCTGCTGCGCACATTGATTCTGCTGCCGGGGTATGCGGGCGGCGTGCTCTACCGGCGCTGCCTTCAGAAGCATGATAACCTGCCGACCGTGCCGTACCTGTTGGGGCTGGTCGTCTTGCGGGTGCTGGTCAGTTCCCGGTTTGAAAACCTGGCGTATTTGCTCTCCTCCTGTACGTATATGGGCTGCGGCGCGGTGGGCGTCTATCTGGGCGGGGCGATTGCGATTGCCTTTTGGCTGCGCATTGCGCGGCTGCTCGGGCCGTATGTCGAAAAGAGCCGCCTCGCGCTCGCCATCAGCCGGCATACGTTTGATATCATGATGCACCATTATATGGGGTTCTTTGCGGTGAATTGCCTGTTCCTGGGCCTGAATGCATTGGGGATTGGCGCGGCGGATTTCAGCGTCATGGCGTTCCGGACACAGAAGGGGTATATGTATGCGCCGGTGAATCATGAGGAATGGAATGCGATTTATGTGCTGGCGGGCTTGCTGTTGCCGCTGGCGGTGGCATGGATTCTGGCCAAAATGAAAACCCTCTTTCATCAGCGCGAAGCGAAGAAGGGGTCTGGGGACTAGTCCCCAGACAGGGTTTGGGGCGGTAGCCCCAACGTATCCCCTGCGCGAAGCGCCATAGAAAAAGGAGTCAGGGAGCGAAGCGTCACCTGACGGGTTAGCGAAGAAAAGCAGCGAGAGAGAAGCGCGAAGCGAACATGGGGTCTGAGGGATGAAAGTCCGGGGAACTCGCATAGTCGTGCCGCTAGCGGCACTCCTTGCGATTCCCGACGCTCCGCCGGGCTGCTTCGCCCACTGGGCGCGCCCGGCTCCGGTCCCCCAGACAGGGTTTGGGGCGGCAGCCCCAACGTACCCCCTGCGCGAAGCGCCATAGAAAAAGGAGTCAGGGAGCGAAGCGGGACCTGACGGGGCTTTGTGCCAAGCCCCTTTTGACGCGAAATCAACGCCAAGCTCTCCGTTTGCATTACGAAAAGCGAATACAAAGAACGCCTCCTGCCTGAGTGTTCGGGCAGGAGGCGTTTTGTAT
>CALVTV010000140.1 GCA_944363005.1 uncultured Clostridia bacterium
CGTATTGAAGTAAAAACGCAGAAACAAGAAATTAGCACTCTATGCTTGACAGTGCTAATCTGATGTGATAGAATAACCATGTCAACGGAAGGAAGGGAAAACCCGGAAGCCCGCTGACATCAGAATGGATTCAATCGACAGGAGGAATGAAGTATGTTGCTTTCCAATGTGTTCTCTGATATGTTTGACGATATGTTCAGCACCCCGACGTACAAGACGGCCGCTCAGCCGATGATGAGCTGCGATATCCATGAGTTCGACGATCATTACGAACTGTCCATGGATCTGGCCGGCTTCAAGAAGGAAGATATCAAGGCGGAACTCAAGGACGGGTATCTGACCATCAAGGCGGAGCGCAGCAACAAGGAAGAGCAGCGCGACGATGGCGGCCGGATGATCCGCAGCGAGCGCTTTATGGGCACCTGCCAGCGCACGTTCTACGTGGGCGAGCATGTGCGCCGCGAGAATGTGAGCGCTGCGTTTGAGGATGGCGTGCTCAAGCTGAGCATTCCGAAGCAGGTGCAGCAGCCGCAGGTGGAGGAGCGCCACTACATCGACATTCAGTAACGGATGCGAAGAAGTCCGGGGAGCGATCCCCGGATTTTTTTCTGCCTTCAAAGGCTGTGCTTGCTGGTGCGCCGCAGGGGATTGGCGGGGCAATGACTCAGCAGCGGCCCGGGATGTTGATAAATTGCGGAAATTGCCGTATAATAAAAGGGAATTCTTGCCGATGAGGAGGCCATTTCCATGGAACAACTACATGTGCTGGGGACAGGCTATGCCTTGGCAACCTGGTGTTATAATACCTGCTTTGCCATCACCAACGAGCAGGGCACACTCCTTGTGGATGCCGGAGGTGGCAACGGCATTCTCCGTCAGATGGAGGACGCCCGGATCGGCTTTGATACGGTACATGATTTTTTCATTACCCATGCGCATCCCGACCATCTTTGCGGCGCAATCTGGGTGCTGCGCAAGATCATGACCATGATGCGCGCGGGTGCCTACGAAGGAGAACTGCATATCTACTGCCACGCAACGGTGCATGCGGGATTGCAGGCCATGGCGGAACTCATGCTCCAGAAGAAGTTTGTGAAACTCATCGGGGACCGTGTCCATTTTCACGACATCGTGGACGGCATGAAGGCCACGCTTTGCGGCTACCCGGTGACGTTCTTTGACATCGGCTCCACCAAGCTGCTTCAATTCGGTTTTACGATGCCGCTGCACAGTGGCGCCCAGCTCACCTGCCTGGGGGACGAACCCTACAACCCCGTCTGTAGCCGGTATGTCGAGGGCACGGATTGGCTGCTTTGCGAGGCCTTTTGCCTGCACGCGCATGCCGACGTGTTTAAGCCCTACGAAAAGCACCACAGCACCGTTTTGGATGCGGCCCGGCTCGCGCAGGAGCTCCACGTGGGCCATCTGGTGCTCTGGCATACGGAGGACAAGCACCTCGCCCAGCGCAAGGCGCTCTACAGCGCGGAGGCGCGAGAGGCGTTTGAGGGTGATCTGTACGTGCCGGACGACCTCGATGTGATTCGGCTTGGACAGTGAGAAAGGAAGCGAATGATGGATATCACTGCACTGCTCTCTCAGGAGTTTGGAACGCAGCGCGCGATTGTCGAGCGCGTTGTGGGCTTGATTGATGAGGGCAACACCATTCCTTTTATCGCGCGCTATCGCAAGGAAATGACCGGTGCGATGGACGACCAGAAGCTGCGCGAAATGAGCGAACGGCTGGAGTACCTGCGCGGATTGCAAAAGCGCAGGGAGGCCATTGAGCACGCCATTGAGGAACAGGGCAAACTGGATGACGGATTGCGCCGGAAGCTGGCCGATGCGCTCACGCTCTCCGAGCTGGAGGATTTATACCGCCCTTACAAGCAAAAACGCCGCACGCGCGCCATGATTGCCAAGGAAAAAGGGGTGGAACCGCTCGCGGTTGCGCTGTTTGCGCAGCGGCGGGGAGACGACCCGCAACGTCTGGCGCAAGCGTACGTCAATCAAGAGCTGGGCGTTGACAGCGTGGAAACGGCGCTGGCCCTGGCCCGGGACATCATCGCGGAGCAGATCAGCGACAGCGCGCAAATCCGCGCAAGCCTGCGTGCGCTCATCCGGCGCATCGGTGTGCTTACGAGCCATGCGGCCAAGGAAGAGGAGAGCGTCTATCAGCCCTATTATGACTACAAGGAGCCGGTCATGCGCGTCGCGGGCCATCGCGTGCTCGCCCTCAACCGAGGAGAGCGCGAGGGCTTTTTGAAGGTTGCCGTCGAAGTGGACGAGGCGCAGGCCATGCAGACGATTTGCCGCGCGGTCATCAATCCGCCCAGCGCCTGCTGCGAGGTTGTGCGCGAAGCGGCCAAGGACGCCTGGCAAAGGCTGATTGAGCCGTCCCTGGAGCGGGAAATCCGCACGGAATTGACCGACAGGGCCAACGAAGGCGCGATTCGTGTTTTTGGTCAGAATTTGCAGCAACTGCTCATGCAGCCGCCCATCCGGGGCAGGGTGACGCTGGGGGTGGACCCCGGTTTTCGAACGGGATGCAAGTTGGCGGTTGTCGATGGCAACGGAAAGGTACTCGAAACGGGCGTGGGCCATTTCACGATCCCGGGCCAAACCCGCGCTAAAGAAGAGGCGAAGGCGCTCATCCTTTCCATGGTTCGCCGCCATGGCGTGACGGCCATCGCCATCGGCAACGGCACGGCCTCCCGCGAGAGCGAGCAGTTCATTGCCTCGCTCTTGCCGGACATGCCCGCCGGGGTGCAGTACACGATGGTCAGCGAGGCCGGTGCGAGCGTGTATTCGGCCAGCAAGCTTGCCGCCAAGGAGTTCCCGGATTACGACGTCTCCCTGCGCAGCGCGGTTTCCATCGCCCGGCGCATGCAGGACCCGCTTGCGGAGCTGGTGAAAATCGACCCCAAGGCCATCGGCGTGGGGCAGTATCAGCACGACCTCAAGCAGGCAGAACTGGAAAGCACACTGGCCGGTGTGGTGGAAAGCTGTGTGTCGAGCGTGGGCGTCGATGTGGAAACGGCCTCTCCCCAATTGCTGGAGCACGTGGCGGGCATTGGGCCTGCGCTGGCGCAGAACATCGTGGCGTACCGCGAGGAAAACGGCATCACATCGCGCGCGCAGCTGAAAAAGGTGCCCAAGCTTGGCCCCAAGGCGTTTGAGCAATGCGCGGGATTTCTGCGCGTTCACGGAACCAACCCGCTCGATGCTACGGCGGTGCATCCCGAGAGCTATCCGGCGGCGAAGGCGTTGCTTGCGGTTCTGGGCCTTGATGAAAAGGCGCTTGCGCGCGGCGGCATCAAGGGCATTGCCCAAAGGGTGGAGCAGCTTGGGCTGGCCAATCTGGCAAAGCAGCTGAACGTTGGCGAGATGACGCTTCAGGATATCGTTGCCGAACTGGAAAAGCCGGGACGCGATCCGCGGGAGGCCTTGCCGCCGCCTGTATTGCGCACGGATGTGCTGGATATCGCGGACCTGAAGCCCGGCATGGAGCTCACGGGAACGGTGCGAAATGTGATCGACTTCGGCGCGTTTGGGGACATCGGCGTGCATCAGGATGGTCTGGTGCACATCTCCCGCATGGCGGACCGGTTTATTCGCCATCCCAGCGAGGTGGTCAGCGTCGGCGATGTGGTGAAGGTCTGGGTGGTCGAGGTGGATGAAAAGCGCAAGCGCATTGCGCTGACGATGGTCAAAGACCGCAAATGACGAAGCAGGCGTAAGGTGGGAAGTACATGCGATACGGGGCGCTGATTGTGCTGTTGCTGGCGTTGCTGGGGATGAGTCCGGCCTTGGCGGAAGAGATGGCCTTTGGCGGCTCGCAGGAGGACCGGCTCGATGATGTGATTGCGTTGCGCGACGGCCTGTTTGCCGTCGGCACAACGGCATCTTCGGACGGCGACCTCTCCGACAGAACGCGAAGCGGCGAGACAGGCTGGGCATTGCGCATCGATGCGCAGGGAAAGAAAATGTGGAATTTCTGCTCGGCCAAGTCCGGCATGATGCGCATGAGCGAACCTTACGCTTTTGCCGACGGCACGTTTTCCCTCGTGCTGACGGATGATACATTCCAGCGCGGGGAGTGGATTCACCTCTCAGAGCGCGGAATCCAGATCTCGCGCGTCGCAATTCCCGAAGTAGAAACGCTCTGCCCGAATGGGTTGCGGGGACAAATTGTCGGCCTTGCGAACTGTAGCGGGGAGAATGGCCCGTATTTGGGGATCGTGATGACCCATGCGGACAATGGCTCCCTGTGCTGTGTGGCGCTGTTTGAGGACGGCATGACGCGCAGCTGCGGTGAGTTTTACGGCGACAACCAGGGCGTGCTGTTGGGAAATGAGGCGGAGGGCACCCTTTGGCATATCGGCGTTGACCTGGGTGCGCTGGCATTGACGAGGCTTGAGCCGGGGACCTCGCCCCGGACGCATACGCTTTTTCCGCTGGATGAAGGCATGAACAGCGTCAGCGACGCGCTCATCGGCAGTGACGGGAGCATGACGATCTGCGGCCAAACGATGACGGCAGACCAAAAGACCAACGGTTTTTTGCTTCGGCTGAGCGCGGAAGGTGAAGTGCTCTTTGCGCATACGCTGACGGAGTTTCCGGTGCTCGATCGCTTGATAGAAACGGAAACCGGGTATGCTGTCTACGCGTTCAATGATGCGAATGGAGTGCTGCTGTATTTTGACGAAGATGGCGGCGCACTCGGTGAGGTGAATTTGCAGGAGATTCCGCTGGATGTTGTCAATTTCGGCGGAACGACGATGCTGCTCACCTATGAGGAACAGCGCGGGGCGCCACAGGCCGTGTTTGTGCCTGTCTCGTATCTTGAAATGGAAACCGTTGCGCTTGCCCCCGTGATCACGCCCACCCCTGCGCCTTCTGCTTCGCGCATTGTGCTGGGAAACGGTTATTTGCTTTGCAGCGATAGCGGTGCCAGTGGGGTGACGGTATCCATGATCGATGCGCAGGGCAGAACCCGCTGGAAGACGCGCACCCCCATTCATACCGCGGCAGACCGGCTTGTCTGGGAGAGCGCGGAATACACGCGCGAAGGCGACATCAAACTCAGCGGACACTACGAAACGAATTCCGATTCCGGCGTTGTTCGGGAAAACGCATCGGCGTTGCTCAGCGCAGATGGCGTTTTGCGGGGAATTCATACGGAAAAATGAGCGCATACTGACAGCCAAATGATCAAGAAATCCGGTACGCCGGAGAAATAGGAGCAAAATTTGAACAAGGATGTTGTGATTGTCGGCGCGGGGCCTGCGGGCATCTTCACCGCGCTGGAAATGATTCGTAACGGCAGCAAAAAGAGCATACTCATCGTGGAAAAAGGGCAGCCGATTGAAAAACGGCGCTGTCCCAAGACGGTGACCCACAAGTGCATGGGGTGCCATCCCTGCCATATCACGACCGGTTTTTCCGGCGCGGGCGCGTTTTCCGACGGCAAGTTGTCGCTTTCCTACGAGGTGGGCGGCGATTTCCCGACGCTGATCGGCGAACAGAACGCGCAGGCGCTGATCGATTATACGGACGGCATTTACCTGGACTTCGGCGCGGAAACGCATGTGGAGGGCTTGGGCAATACCGATGAGGTGCGCGAAATCCGCCACAGGGCGATTCAGGCGGGCCTCAAGCTCGTCGATTGCCCCATTCGCCACTTGGGCACGGAAAAGGCGCAGACGCTGTACCTGGCCATTGAGCACTACTTGCAGGAGCACGGCGTGGAGATGCTCTTTGGCTGGGAGTGCGAGGAGCTGCTGATGGAGGGAGAAACCTGCCTGGGCGTCTCCCTTCGCCGGGGAAGCGAAACGCAGGAAATCCGCGCAGCGCATACCGTCGTGGCCACGGGCCGCCGCGGTGCGGACTGGCTTGAAAAGCTCTGCGCCGAACATGGAATCGCGCATCAGCCGGGCACGGTGGACATCGGCGTGCGCGTAGAGGTGCGCAATGAGGTGATGGAGAAGGTCAATCGCGTGCTCTACGAGAGCAAGCTGATCGGCTATCCGCGCCCCTTCAAGAACAAGGTGCGCACGTTCTGCCAAAATCCCGGCGGCTTTGTCAGCCAGGAGAATTACGACAACGACCTGGCCGTGGTCAACGGCCACTCCTATAAGGACACCAAGAGCGACAACACCAACGTTTCCGTGCTCTGCAGCCACAACTTTTCCGTGCCGTTCAATCAGCCGATCGCCTACGCGCAGAAGGTGGGCGAGCTGACAAACATGCTGGCCAACGGACACATCCTGGTGCAGCGCTTTGGCGACATCCTCGACGGCAAGCGCACCTGGCAAAAGGAGCTGGCGCAATCGAACTTGCGGCCGACGCTGCCGGACGCGGTTGCGGGCGACATTACCGCGGCCATGCCCTACCGCGCGATGATCAACATCATCAATTTCATTCAGGCGGTGGACATCGTCGTGCCGGGCTTTGCCGCGCCGGAGACGCTGCTGTATTCCCCGGAACTCAAGTTCTACTCCAACCGCGTGAAGATGGACGAAGAATTGAACACCAACGTAAAGGGCTTGCATTGTCTGGGCGATTCTTCCGGCTGGACGCGCGGACTGATGATGGCCTCGGCCATGGGCGTGCTCATGGGCAGAAAGCTGGCCTGAACGGCAAACAAAGGGGGCTTGCCCGATGAATTACTGCGAAAAATGCCACATGCTTCTGGAGGAAGCGACCTGTCCGGAATGCGGGGGCAAGCGCCTGCGCCCGGTTCAGGAGGACGATTACTGCCTTCTCGCGGAAAAAGAGGAACTGTGGGCCGGCATGCTGGAAGAACTGCTGACAAACGAAGGCATTTCGTGCGTGCGTGTGGGCATGAGAGGGGCCGCGCTGGTGGTCAATTGCGGCGCTTCGGAGCGCTACCGGATGTACGTGCCGTATCGCGAGCTGGAGCGGGCTAAGGATTTGCTTTCGTTGATCCGGTGAGCAAAGAATCATGAAAAAACAGGGGACGCAAAAGCGTTCCCTGTTTTTGTAGATATTGTTTACTGCGCGAACTGGCTCTGATAGAGCTTGGCGTAGAAACCGTTCGCTGCAAGCAGCTCGTGATGCTTGCCCTGCTCGATGATCTGACCGTCGCGCATGACGAGGATGATATCGGCGCTCTTGATCGTGGAGAGCCGGTGGGCGACGATGAAGCTCGTTCGGCCTTTCATCATCTTGGCAAAGGCGTCCTGAACCTTCAGCTCCGTGCGCGTGTCGATGGAGGAAGTCGCCTCGTCGAGGATCAGCATCGGCGGCAGGCAGAGCATGACGCGCGCGATGCACAGCAGCTGCTTTTGTCCCTGCGAGAGCTGGCCGCCTGTCTCGCTGATGACGGTATTGTAGCCCTCCGGCAGGCGGCGGATGAAGCTATGGGCGTGAGAAGCCTTTGCCGCCGCGATGATTTCCGCGTCCGTGGCGTCGGGGCGGCCCATGGCGATATTCTCGCGGATGGTGCCGGAGGAGAGCCAGGTGTCCTGGAGCACCATGCCGATATTCTGGCGCAGGCTCTTGCGGGTGACGTCCATCGTGCGGTGGCCGTCCACGTTGATGGTTCCGCTGCCCACGTCGTAAAAGCGCATCAGCAGGTTGATCATCGTCGTCTTGCCGCAGCCCGTCGGGCCGACGATCGCCACGCGCTGGCCGGGCTTCACGTGCAGGTTAAAGTCCTCAATCAGCTTGCGCTCCGGCACATAGGAGAGGCAGACATGGGACAGATCCACCTCGCCGCGGACATCCTCGAGCACATGCGCATTGTGCGGATCGGGGGCCTGAGCGGGTTCGTCGATCAGGTCGAAGAGCCGCCCGGCGCAGGCAAGCGCGTTTTGCAGCTCCGTGACCACGCCGGAGATCTCGTTGAACGGCTTGGTGTACTGGTTGGCGTAGGAGAGGAAGCTGGAGAGGCCGCCGATGCTCAGCGTACCGCTGACGACGCTCAGCGCACCCGTCAGGCCCACGCCAGCGTAGACCAGCGAGTTGACAAAGCGCGTGCAGGGGTTGGTCAGCGAGGAGAAGAAAACAGCCCGCAGCGAGCAGGCGCGCAGTCGCTCGTTCATCTCGTCAAAGGCGTCAAGCGAGCTGGCTTCATGGTTGAACGCCTGAACGAGCTTCTGTTCCCAGATGACCTCGTCGATGAGCGCGGTCTGTTCGCCGCGCGTCTGCGATTGCAGGCGGAACATGGAGTACGTGCGGCTGGCGATGAAATTGGCGACCAGCAGGGAAACCGGCGTGATGAGCACGACGACCAGCGTGATGCCCGGGTTGAGCGTGAGCATGAAAATCAGCGTGCCCACGATGGTTGCAACGCCCGTGAACAGCTGGGTGAAGCCCATCAGCAGGCCGTCGGAGAACGTATCCGCGTCGGAAATCAGGCGGCTGACCGTGTCGCCCGAGGGATGCGCGTCCAGATAGGAGAGCGGGAGCGATTGGATGTGCTGGAAGGCGTCGTGGCGGATGTCCTGTACGGTGAAATAGGTGATCTTGTTGTTGATGACGTTCATCACCCACTGTGCGCCGGCCGTCAGCGCCACGCAGACGCCGATGGTCAGCAGCACCGCGCCCAGCACGGCAAAGTCCACCTCGCCGGGGGCAACCAGACAATCGACGGCTTGGCCCACGAGGATGGGCACGTAGAGCGTGAGGGCGACGGTGATCAGCGAGAGCACCAAAGAGAGAATCAGCATCGGCAGATAGGGACGGATATAGCGCAGCACGCGGCGCAGCGTGGCGCTCTGTGAACGGAAGGACTTAGCCATGCGTACGCACCTCCTCGGCATCAAACTGAGAGGCATAGATTTCCTGATAGACGGAGCACGTGCGCAGCAGCTCTTCGTGCGTGCCCATGCCCACGACGGCACCGTCGTCGAGCACGAGAATCAGGTCGGCAAAGCGGATGGAAGCGGCCCGCTGGGAGACGATGAACGTCGTGGGCGGGTTGTCCATCGCGCGGATGGCGCGGCGCAGGCTGGCGTCCGTCGCGTAGTCGAGCGCGGACGCGCTGTCGTCCAGAATCAGGATTTCCGGCTTGCGCACGAGCGCGCGCGCAATGGTCAGGCGCTGGCGCTGGCCGCCGGAGAAGTTGCGGCCGCCCTGCTCGACCGGCTCGTCGAGCCCCTTCGCCTTGGAGGCGACGACATCGAGCGCCTGTGCCGTGGCGAGCGCGTCGTGCATGTCCGCTTCGGTGGCCTGCTCGTTGCCCCAGAGCAGGTTGCTGCGGATGGTTCCCTTGAAGAGCATGGCCTTTTGCGGAACGACGGCGATGCGCCGGCGCAATTCATCCTTGCGCATGCGCGTGACGTCCAGTCCATCGACGAGCACGCGGCCTTGGGAGGCGTCGTAGAAGCGGGGAATCAGGTTGACGAGCGTGGTTTTGCCGCTGCCCGTGCCGCCGATGACGCCGATGGTCTGGCCGGGCTTGGCGCTGAAGCTGACGCCCTGAAGCGAGTCCGCTCCGGCGCCGTGATAGCAGAAGTTTACGTCCTCAAAGACCACGCTGCCGCGGGGAGCGTCCGCCGCGGGAACGAGTTCACCGTCGCGCTGGGAGGAACGCACGCTCATCACGCTGGCAATGCGGCCGGCGCAGGCGGCGGACTTGGTGAGCGTGATGATGAGATTGGCCATCTTGATGAGCTCTACCAGGATCTGGCTCATGTAGTTGTACAGCGCCACAACCTCGCCCTGGGAGAGCGCGCCGCTGTTGACCTTGAGCGCGCCCACGCGCAGCAGCAGGATGACGGCCAGGTTGATGACCACGTAGGTCATGGGGTTCATGGCGGCGGAAATGCGGCCGACGGCAAGCTGCATTTTCGTGAGCAGCTGATTGCGCCGGTTGAAGGCGTCCATCTCGCTGTCCTCCTTGCAGAAGGCGCGGATGACGCGCACACCGGTCAGGTTTTCGCGGGTAGCGGCGGTGACGCTGTCCAGTTGCCCCTGCACATGGCGGTACATGGGGATGGTGGCCAGCATGATGCCGAACACGATCACGCACAGCACGGCGATCACCCCGGCGAAGATCAGCGCGCACTGGGTGTCGATGGTGAAGGCCATGACCATCGCGCCGAAGACCACAAACGGCGAACGCAGCAGCAGGCGCAGCGTGAGGTTGACGCCCGTCTGTACCTGGTTGATGTCGCTGGTCATGCGGGTGATGAGCGTGGAGGTGGTCAGGGTGTCGATCTCCGTATAGCTGAGCGACTGAATGTGCGCCATGAGGGCGTGGCGAAGCTTCGCGGAAAAGCCAATGGCGGCCTTCGCAGCGAAATACTGCGCCGTCACGGAGCTGATGAGGCCGACCAGCGCGAGCACGCAGAGCCAGATCACCATGCGCACGATATACGGCGTGTCGCCGTTGGGAATGCCGGTGTCGATGATGGCCGCGACAATCAGCGGAACGATCAGCTCGAAGGAGGCCTCCAGAAGCTTGAACAGCGGGCCGAGCACGCATTCCTTGCGGTACTCTTTGAGATGGACGAGCAGTTTCTTCAAAACAGCATGCACCTACTTTTCTCAGAATCCATTGTCAAACGTATCCATTATATAGCTTCACAGGCGGATTTGCAAGCTGAGGAGGCCATCTGAAAAAGGTGAGGGGTGCAACAATTTTGATGGTGGGGTGTTGAAGCACTTTTTTAAAATTGGCCTTGCTATGCGAATTTGGGCTTCAAAGCGCGGGGAATAGCGGCGTGTGTCTCATGGCTGGGTTTGGGCGATGGCGCCCTGCCTGCAGTATGACCATGCGAGTTCCCATTGATTTTCCCTTCTTTGCTCTGCGCGGCTTGATGCCATTTTAGAACGCGAACCGCATGAAATGAAAAAGCCGCGGCTCCATGCTTTTTGCCACATGGAACCGCGGCGAGCCAAGGCTTTATTCCTTGTCGTAGGAGAGCTGTGGGGAGAGCAGGTCGGCGAGGACGAAACCGGAAATTCCGCCCACTTCAACGTGGAGCCAGCCGTCTTCGCGCACAGCCAGCACGGTGACGGAGGTCTTGTCATCCAGCACGGCTTCCAACGAGGAAAAGACGGAGGGCGAAGAGCGAAGGTTGGCGCCGGTCGCGTTGCTGACGGAGAGCACGGGCTTGGCGGAGGGAACGCTCGAAGAAGAGAGGAACGAGGCGTCCATATAGCCCGACAAGGCGCCGATGCACACATAGACGTAGCCTCCGCCAGCATCGTCCACCACGGAAACCTGCGTGCCGTTGTAATACTTGCCCATCGAAGAGGAGGAAGCATCCGGCCGCACGCGCAGATGCAAGCGGTCGGTGGGGTCGGGATTGTTCACATAGGCGATGGTTGAAACGCTTGGGGTGCTCCCGTCTTTGTCGTAGGAAAGTTGCGGGGAGAGAAGCCTTGCAAGCACAAAACCGGATAGGTTGCCATATTCCACGTGGAGCCAGCCGTCATCCCGCACAGCCAGCACGGTGACGGGGGTATGATATCCCAACGTTGTGATCAACGTAGAGGCGGTTGAGGGCGTGGAGCGGATGTTGGCGCCGGTCGTGTTGCTGACGGTGAGCACGGGCTTGGCGGAAGCGACGCTCGAAGAGGAGAGGAACGAGGCGTCCATATAGCCCTCCAGGGCGCCGATGCGAACATGGGTATAGCCGCCGCCGGCATCGCCCAACACGGAAACCTGCGTGCCGTTGTAATACTTGCCCATCGAAGAGGAGGAAGCATCCGGCCGGACGCGCAGATGGAGGCGGTCGGTGGGGTCGGGGTTGCTCACATAGGCAACGCCGGAAATGGCCGTGCCGCCCTCGCCTTTGTGGTAGGAAAGTTGCGGCGTCAGCAGGTCGGCGCGCACAAAACCGGCGACACCGGAGGTGATCACGTGCAGCCAGTCATCGTCACGCACGGCCAGCACGGTGACGGACGCGCCGTTGAGCGCGGTACAAAGCACATCGCTGTCCATGGACGGTTCACTGCGGACGTTGGCGCCCGTACCGGAGCTGTTTTGGACCGTCAGCACGGGGCGTGCATCGGTGGCCAGCCGCGCATCCGTTACCAGGAAGTCCGCATCGACATAGCCTTCCATCGGGGCGATGCGCACATGCACCCAGCCTGCCTGCGGGGCATCGAGCACGGTGACCTCCGTACCGCTGTAGTATTTGCCCAGGGACACGCTGTCCTGACGGGGCGCGGCATGCAGATTGAGCCGGTCGGTGGGGTCGGGATTGCTGACATAGGCCACGTCGTACGCCTGTAGGGCAAGCCCTTCGGACAGCGAGCAGATGGCGAACGCCAGAAACACCAGAAACAAGACGAATTTTCTCATGCGAACTCCTCCTTCTCATGGCGCGAGAGCCTTCTATCATGAAGACGGGAGAAAGCAGGAGAAAATTTCATCCTTTCCGAAAATACGAACTATGTTTTTCCAGTGGAAATGATTTGACAAAGCATCGGTAACGTGCCGGTTTTACTTTTTTCCGCGCGGATTGCCGTTGGCATAGTCGCACCAGGCGCGCAGCGTGCAATGGTCGCAATCGGGCTTGCGCGAGGCGCAGACCCGACGGCCATGGAAAATCAGCCAGTGATGTGCCCGGCTCCACTGTTCACGGGGAATGTGCTCCATGAGCTGGTTTTCGGTTTTGACCACCTCCGAGGCGTCCGCCAACCCCAGCCGGTTGGAAACGCGAAATACGTGCGTGTCCACGGCGATGGCATCCGCGCCGAATGCGCAGCTCATCACCACATTGGCGGTCTTGCGCCCCACGCCCGGCAGTTGCGTGAGCAGCGCGTGGTCGGCGGGCACTTCGCCGCCGTAATGTTCCACGAGGGCGCGGGCAGTGAGCACGAGGTTTTTGGCCTTGTTGTGGAACAGGCCGCAGGTGCGGATGTACGGTTCGACCTCTTCCGGCTCGGCTTTGGCGAGCGCGGCGGCGTTGGGGTATGCGGCAAAGAGCGCAGGAGTGACCAGATTGACCTTGACGTCCGTACACTGCGCCGAAAGAATGACGGCGACCAGCAGCTGATATGCGTTTTCAAAGTGCAGCGCGGGGCGCGCATCCGGATACAGGCGTTCCAGTTCTGCCAGAATCAGGCTGTTTTTTTCCTGTTGTGTCATGTTGATCCCTTCTTCCTGATTCAGATTATACCGGACGGATGCGCAAAAGGCAAGCCACGAAAAAAGGCTGGCCGATGCCAGCCGCAGGCGGGTTAGGGGTTCAGGCCCAGAGGGGTGAGCTGGATGTTTCGCGTGCCATAGCCATCCACGCGGTAAAAACCGACCAGCGCGCTGGGGTTGAGTTTGCGGTAGACGGCCATGGCCTGGCGGGTTTCCGAAAGCTCGAAGCGAACGGAAAGGCCGCAGCCGATGGCGACTTCCCGCGGCGTGGAGACGACGCCTGCGGAAAGCCCGGCGCGATGCATCGCATCCTCCATGCGAAGCACCTGCGTGCGCGAACGAAAAGCGGCAATGCCAAAGGATGAATTCATGAACGTTCCCTCCCAGGGTCTTCGGAGGGGAAGACCTCATATACTGGTATCGTATGCCGGACGGGAGAGACGGTGACGCCCGGCTGGGGAGGGAAATATGATCTATCTGGACAATGCCGCAACCAGTTTTCCAAAGCCCGCCGCGGTGGCGCGTGCCATGGCGGATGCGCTCACGCAGTGCGGAGCCAATCCCGGGCGCGCGGGTCATCGAATGGCTCTGGCGGCCGGGCGGCTCGTCGAGGGCTGCCGCGAGGAATTGGCCGAATATCTGGGGGAGCGGGACGCCTCGCGCGTCATCTTTGCGCTCAATACGACCGATGCCTTGAACATGGCGATTCACGGCGTGGTGCGCTCCGGCGATCACGTCGTTACCACGCTCATCGAGCACAATTCCGTGTTGCGTCCCCTGTCTGAGCTTTCGCGCAGCGGCGTCATCACGCTCACGCTTGTGCCGCCCGATGCGAAGGGGATGGTCGATGCCACAGAGGTGGAACGCGTGATGACGGCGCGCACGAAGCTGGTTGTCATGACGCACATGTCCAACGTATTGGGGCTTGAACAGGACGTGGCGGCGGTTGGCGCGCTTTGCCGGAGGCGTGGAGTATGTTTTCTGGTCGATTGCGCGCAGACCGCGGGCCATTTGCCCCTGCGGCCCCGGGAATGGGGCGCGTCCATGGTGGCGATGCCGGGGCACAAGGGGCTTTTGGGGCCGCACGGCACAGGCGTGCTCTGGGTGCGTGAAGGCGTGCGGATTGCGCCCATGCGCCAGGGCGGAACGGGTTCCGCTTCTGAAAGTATGTTTCAGCCGCGAATGATGCCGGATATGCTGGAAAGCGGAACGCTCAATCTGCCTGGCATTGCGGGGCTTCGCGCCGGGCTGCGGGAAGCGCGCGCCCAGGAATGCCAGGCGCACGCCGTCGAAGTAGCGCTCTGCGACCACATGCGCGAGGAACTGCTCGGGATGCCGGGGGTGCGCGTGTATACGCAGAAAGGGGCCTCCCTGCTCAGTTTCAACGTGGAGGGCATCGCCTCCCAGGAAGTGGCGGCGGCGCTGGATGAGCGGGAGATTGCCGTTCGGGGGGGACTGCACTGTGCGCCAGGCGCGCATCGATTCCTGGGCACGCTGCAAAATGGCGCCGTGCGCGTAAGCCCCGGCCTGTACAACACCATGCGCGACGCGGATGCGCTTGTGGCGGCAGTGGCGAAGATGACACGGTGATTGTGCGGCGATTCCATTTCAATTGCTTTTAGATCGTACAAAGCCATTGAGAATGGGCGCGGTTCTGCATCTGAAGTGCATTTACCGCGCGGGGGGGCAGCTCGTTGTTCTTTTGTTTTT